>DASTEX010000122.1:0-7508 GCA_035709185.1 Gemmatimonadales bacterium | reverse complement strand
CCCTGGCGCGGGCGGAGCGCGCTCGACGCGGTGGAGCTGCTGAACATCGCCTGGAATTTCCGCCGGGAACACCTGCGGCCGCAGCACCGGGTGCATTACGTGGTGCGGGATGGCGGCGACCAGCCTAACGTGGTCCCGCGGACCGCCACGGTGTGGTACTATCTGCGCGAGACCGACTACGCCCACATCAAGGACCTGTACGACATGGGTCAGGCCATGGCGGAAGCCGCGGCCACCATGAGCGGGACCAAGCTGGCGAGCACCCGCCTGCTGGGCTCGGCCTGGCCCCGCCATTTCAACCGGCCGGTGGCCGAGGCGATGCACACCAACATCAAGGCCGTGGGGCTGCCCGGCTGGAGCGCGGAGGACCAGCAGCTGGCGCGGGCGGTGCAGCGCGAGCTCAAGGTTCGCGAGGCCGGGCTCGATACCACCGTCGACAGCATCGGCCGGGGCATTCACCCCGACCAGAACCGGGGCGGCGGCTCCGACGACATCGGCGACATCTCCTGGGTCACGCCGACGGTGACGCTCCGGTATCCGGCCAACATTCCCAACCTGCCGGGACACCACTGGTCCAACGCCATCGCTATGGCCACACCGATCGCCCACAAGGGCTCCACCGCCGGCGCCAAGGTGACCGCCCTGACCATGCTCGATCTGCTCGCCCGGCCGGCGCTGGTCGACAGCGCCTGGGGTTATTTCCGGAACGTGCAGACCAAGGACCAGAAGTACACGCCGTTCCTCAAGCCGGATGACCGGCCGCCGCTGGAGCTGAACGCGAACATCATGGCCCGATACCGGGAGAAGTTGAAACCGCTCTACTACGATCCAACGAAGTATCGTACGTATCTCGAACAGTTGGGTATTTCATACCCAGTCACGAGTCGCTAGTCACTAGTCGTCAGGGGTTCATATGCGACGTTCAGCGTTTCTGCCGGTTCTCCTCGCCGCCTCATGCTTCGCTGGGGGAGTGTCGCCCATACTGGCGCAGGCCCCCGGGGGGCGCGGCGGCCGGCAGGCTGAAGACTCGCGACCAGCGACTATCGTCTATCTGGTTCGGCACGCCGAGAAGGCGGACGACAGCCGGGATCCGGTCCTGAGTGAAGCCGGCAAGATCCGGGCGGCGGAGCTCTCGCGGATGCTGTCCGATGCCGGCATTACCCACATCTGGAGCACCGATTACCAGCGCACCCGGCTCACCGCCGAGCCGCTGGCCCGGAAGCTCGGGCTCCAGGTGATGAGCTACAATCCCTCCAAACTCGACGAGTTCGCGCAGCAGCTGAAGGAAACGCCCGGGCGGCACCTGGTGGTGGGGCACAGCAATACCACGGGCGAGCTGGTGCAGGCGTTAGGCGGCCAGCCGGGCGCCGCCATCCAGGACATCGAGTACGATCGTTTCTACGCGGTGGTCCTCGGGGCCGACGGGCCGGTGACGGTGCTGCTCCGGTTCGGGTCGGCCGGCCAGTGAGGGCCGCGCGACTCACCTGCCTCGCGCTGGTCCTGCTCTCCGGCGGAGCGGCTGCTCAGCAGGCCGATACCGCCCGGACCCTGCCCCTCGATCCGGCGGTGCGGTACGCCCGGCTGGAGAACGGGCTTCAGGTCTACATCCGGGTCAATACCCAGCCGGAGAAGCGGGCCGAGCTGCGGCTGGTGGTCAACGCGGGCTCGGTGCTGGAGGACGACGACCAGCGCGGCCTGGCTCATTTCGTCGAGCACATGGCCTTCAACGGGACCGCCCGCTTCCAGAAGCAGGCGCTGGTGGATTTCATCGAGGGACTGGGCATGCGCTTCGGGGCCCACCTCAACGCCAGCACCTCGTTCGATGAGACGGTCTACCAGCTCCAGGTCCCGACCGACCGGATCGACATCCTCCCCCGCGCCTTCGACATCCTGGAAGACTGGGCCCAGGGCATCAGCTTCGACCCCGAGGAAGTAGACCGGGAGCGGGGGGTGGTGGTGGAGGAATGGCGCTCCGGACTCGGTGCCGAGGCCCGGATGTTCGACCGGCAGGTTCCCATCCTGTTTGCCGGCTCGCGCTACGCGGAGCGCCTCCCGATCGGCGACCGGAAGATTCTCGAGACCGCGCCGCGCGATGCGCTGGTGCGGTTCTATCGCAATTTCTACCGGCCCGACCTGATGGCCGTGATCGCGGTCGGCGATTTTGACCCCGACTCGGTCGAAGCCATGATCCGACAGCGGTTCAGCCGGCTCGAGAACCCGCCCGATCCCCGGCCGCGCCAGGAGTTTGGGGTGCCCGTGGCCGAGACGACCCTGGTGGCGGTTGCGACCGATCGCGAGGCCACCAGCAATCGGGTTACGGTGGCGTGGCGGCTGCCTGGCACCCCCCAGGGAACGGCGGGAGCCTGGCGGCGGCACCTGGTGGGAGAGCTGCACGATCACATGCTCAACCTCAGGCTGGAGGAGCTGACCCGGCACGAGAACCCACCCTTCATGGCGGCGGGAATGGGCCGGTGGGACCTGGTCCGGGCCGCGCCGATCGTGTCGCTCGGCGCCATCGTGCAGGACGGCGGGCTGCAGCGTGGCCTGGAAACGGTAGCCACCGAGGTGGAGCGGGTCCGGCGGCACGGCTTCACCACTGGGGAGCTGGAACGCAGCCGCCAGGAATTCCTCCGCGCCTATGAGCGGGCGTTCACCGAGCGGGAGCACACAGCGTCGTCCAGCTTCGTCGGCGAGTACATCGCCCACTTTCTCGAAGGCGAGCCGGCGCCGGGAATCGCCACCGAGTACGAGTTGGTGCAGGCGTTTCTGCCGGGGATCACGCTCGAAGAAGTGAATGCTGCGGCGAGGCAGGCGACCGGAGCCCGGGGCCGGATCCTGCTGGTGAATGCGCCGGAGAAACCCGGGCTCGTGCCCCCCGATGGCGCGGCGCTGCTCGCCGTGGTGGACCGCGCCTCGCGGGGGGACATCGCGCCGTATGCCGACGTGGTGGCCAACCTGCCGCTGGTCGCCGATCCTCCCCGGCCGGGCCGGATCGTGGAGGAAAGGAAGGACTCGGCGCTGGGCGTTACCCGGTGGACCCTCTCCAACGGAGTCCGGGTGATTCTCAAGCCTACCGATTTCAAGGCGGACGAGATTCTCCTGGGCGCGTTCAGTCCCGGCGGGTCGAGCCTTGCTCCCGATCAGCAGTATCTGAGTGCGGCGCTCGCTCCCACCCTGGTGGGGCTGGGCGGGCTGGGCCGGTTCGACGAAACCACGCTCCGCAAACAGCTCGCCGGCAAGGCGGCCCAGGTGCAGCCGCAGCTGGCGGGCATCAGTGAAGGGTTGTCGGGCCAGAGCTCGCCCCGCGACCTCGACGTGTTCTTCCAGCTGGTCTACCTCACCATGACGGAGCCGCGGGCCGATACCGCGGCGTTCCGCGCCTTTCAGGCCAACGCGCGTTCCGCGGTGGACAATCGAAGCGCGAGTCCGGACGTGGCCTTCAGCGACACGCTGACCTCGGTGCTGACGCAGCACCACCCCCGGACCCGTCCGATCACGCCCGCGGCGGTGGACTCCCTCGACCTGGGACATGCCTACCGGTTCTACCGGGAGCGGTTCGCCGATGCCAGCGATTTCACCTTCGTGCTGGTCGGCGCGTTGAACGTGGATTCGATTCGCCCGCTGGCGGAGCGCTGGCTGGGCGGGCTGCCGGCGCTCCGGCGGAACGAGCGCTGGCGCGACCTGGGCATTACGCCGCCACGGGGCGTGGTAGAACGCACGGTCCTGAAGGGGGTGGAGCCCAGAAGCCGCACCCAGCTGGTGTTCTCCGGCCCGTTCGAGTATTCCCGGGCCAGCCACGCGGCCCTGCGGGGCGCCGCCTCGGTTCTTGACATCCGGTTGCGGGAGGTCCTGCGCGAGGCGTTAGGCGGGACCTACGGCGTCTCGGTCAGCAGCAACGTCTCGCGGCTGCCCCGGCCGGAATACAGCTTCAGCATCGGCTTCGGGTCGGCGCCGGAACGGGTGGACGAGCTGGTCCGGGCGGTGTTCGTCGAAATCGACTCGCTCAGGAAGCACGGCCCCAACGACCGCGACCTCGCCAAAGTGGTCGAGACCGAGGTACGGAGCCGGGAAACCAATCTGCGGCAGAACAGCTACTGGCTGTCCCAGCTGCTCTCTGCGGAGCAGATGGGGGATTCTCCCGTACGGGCGGCCGACCCGAGGGGCGATGCCGACCTGCTTACCCGTGACGCTATTCGTGCGGCGGCAGCGCGCTGGCTCGATCCTGCCAATTACATACGCGTGACCCTGTTGCCGGAGAGGAGTACGCCATGACGAAACGGCTGCTGCTGGCGGGAGCGATGCTCGCCGGCGGTTCCGCGGCGCTGAGCGCCCAGCAGGATCCGCGGATTGACTCGGTCTTTGCCACCTGGAATCGGACCGACGGGCCCGGATGCGTCGCCGGGGTACGCCACAACGGCAACCTGGTTCATCTCAAGTCCTACGGGATGGCCAACCTGGAATATGGAGTCCCGCTCAGTGTCGAATCGATCTCGGAATCGGGCTCCGTGGCCAAGCAGTTCACCGCGGCGGCCCTGCTGCTCCTGGAACAGCAGGGCAAGCTTTCGCTCGATGACGACATCCGCAAGCACATCCCGGAGATCCCCGACTTCGGCGCCCGGATCACGCTGCGCCACCTGCTGACCCACACCAGCGGGCTGCGGGACCAGTGGGCCCTGCTCAGCATGGCGGGGTGGCCGCCCGGCACCCAGGTGCACAGCATCGAGCAGATCGTGCATCTCATCAGCCGGCAGAAACAGCTCAACTTCCCTCCGGGCGAGTTCTACCTCTACAGCAACACCGGGTACACCCTCCTGGCCGCGGTGGTGAAGCGAGTGACCGGCCAATCGCTGGCCGACTGGAGCCGCCAGCACCTGTTCCAGCCGCTCGGCATGCGGAACACCCAGTGGCGGGATGACTTCCGGAAGGTGGTTCCGGGGAGAGCGACCGCCTACAGCCGGGGACCGGGCGGCGGCGCCTGGGTGCAGGACATGCCCTTCACCCGGGTGTACGGCAATGGCGGGCTGCTGACGACGGTGCCCGATCTACTGGTCTGGAACGATGCGCTGACCGCCGGCACGGCGCCGCTCTCGCGCGAGCTCGTTCTCAAGATGGAAACGCCGATGCGGCTCAACGACCGAACCGAGATCGGCTACGCGCTGGGCCTGGGGGTGGGGCAGTGGCGCGGGGTCCGGCAGGTCTCCCATGGCGGCGCAACGGCGGGATATCGGACGTTCCTGACCCGGTTTCCCGAGCGCAATCTCTCGATCGCGGTTCTCTGCAACGCCGGCAATGCCAACGCCGGCGGGTACAGCGACCAGATCGCGATGAAGCTGCTCCAGCCGGGCGATCACCAGCCGCCGGGGGCGCCGGTGGCGATCGCGGCGGGAGAGCTGGCGCCGCTGGCCGGCGTCTGGCGCGACACCCTCACCGACCGCCTCCTGACCTTCTCGATTCAGAACGGCCAGCTGGCGGTGACCGGCGGTGGCCCCGTGGCGACGCTGACGCACCTCGGGAACCTGCGGTTCTGGCATTTCGCCGCCGGCAGCTTCCAGTTCCTGCGCCGGGGGAACGCTCTGGACCTGGTCCAGAGCGCCGACGGAAATCATCGGTACGGCCGGCAGGTCCCGATCGATACCGCCGCCGTCAGACTGGCCGACTACGCCGGCCGCTACTGGAGCGACGAGCTGGAGGTCGGTTATGATATTGCGGTTCATGAAGGCCGGCTCACGGCGAGCCGTGCCTGGGAGGAGCCGACCTGGCTCAGTCCCATCTATACAGACGGCTTCGCTGCCCCCGGCCGGACCGTCCGCTTCGTGCGGGATGCCGCCGGGCGGGTGACGGGAATGCGGGTCTACGCGGGCCGGGCCATCGACTTGAGGTTTACTCGAGTCCACGATCGGGAGAACGGGAAATGACCGGTGCAGCAGTGCTGGGACGGGCGGAAAACACGGAGTACGCGCCCTACTACCAGACCTACGTGTCGCGGGTGCCCGATGGCGACATCGTGAGCATCCTGGACGATCAGATGCACGCCACGGCGGAGCTGCTGGGCGGTCTGAACGAGTCCCAGGGCGACTATCGCTACGCCGAAGGCAAGTGGTCCATCAAGGAAATGATTTCGCACGTCTGCGACGCGGAGCGGGTCTTCTGCTATCGCGCGCTTCGCTTCAGCCGGGGCGATGAGACCCCGCTGTCGTCGTTCGATCAGAGCACCTGGGTGCCGCAGTCGGGCGCGAATCACCGGAGCCTGCGGGACATCGCCGACGAGTTCCGCGCGGTGCGGCTGGCCACGATCGCCTTCGCGCGCTCATTGACGGAGGAGCAGGTGATGCGGTCGGGGACGGCGAGCGGATATCACGTGACGGTGCGCGGGCTGCTCTACATCATCGCCGGGCACGAGGCCCATCACCTGGCGATCCTGCGGGACAAATACCTCAGGACTTAGGACCAACTAAAGGACTTAGGACTTAGGACTTAGGACTTAGGACTAAGTCCCCTCCACCCCGCCCGGAAACTTGCGCGGTACTTCCCGGGGGGCGGGGCGGACTTAGTCCTAAGTCCTAAGTCCTTTAGTAGTCACCGCGTGCAGGTTACCCGCAGCTCCCTCTCCCACGTCCGCCGATCCGCGGCCAGCTTGAAGAATTCGTCGTAATACTCCAGGCTGTCCTTGAGGAGCTTGGGATCCAGTCCGGGCTGGCTGCGGTACAGCTCGTAGATGGCGTCCTTGGCCGAGACGAAGCGGGCCAGGGTCTTCTCGATCACCTCGGACGGGTAACACGGGCCGCGCCAGAGCCGTTCCCGTACGCTCCTGATCCCCAACCGGTAGTCCGGTTTGGCGTAAGGCGCGTCCACCACCCCCGACCAGTCGAAGTCGTACGGGATCGGCAGGTAGCTGGTCATGTCGTTGAACAGCCGCACGTTGTGGAGGTAGGGCAGCGACCAGTCGGTGTTCCCTACCATGTAGAAGAACACGCTCATCAGGGCGGCCGCAGTGGTGTCGACGTCGGAGAACGTGGCGCCGTGCTGCTCGAAGTCCTTCATCATGATCCGGCCGGCCAGGTCGTCCTCGTCCTCGATGAAGAAGGCCGGGGCCTCGACCGTTTTCCCCTCGGCGCTGTCCACGTAGCTGGCCTGGACCATCCGGACCTTGAAGCTGGAATCAGTCAGGATGTTGAACGTGCGGTAGACCAGGTACTCCTGGTGGACGATCTGCTCGTAGCGCTTGTTGCCGCTCCGGCAGTGAACCGCCAGCTTGAGGCTCCCCTGCCGGTCGAAGATCGTGTTCTTCCGGGCCTCCTTGGGGAACCGGACCCGGAGCGGCGGAAAGGAGCAGGTGGCGTTCTTGAGCCGGAAGTGCCCCCGGGTCGTCACCTCCACCGGCATGGTCCCGCTGTCGGAGCCGGACGACCAGGCAATGGTGCCCGGCACCCAGTGCTGTTCGGTGGTGTCCCGGTCCTTGAAGATGGTCTTAAAATCGGTAGTCAGGCGAACGTTCAGCAGATCCGGCG
>DASTEX010000121.1:0-10307 GCA_035709185.1 Gemmatimonadales bacterium | reverse complement strand
ACCCTACCGATGACTTCCCGACGCTCATCAATGCCATAGAGATGTTGAGTGCAACAGACTTCAGTCTCCGGGCTGCGGCCCTGGTGGAGGAGATTGCCCGGACGCGGCCACTGGTAGTCGGACTGCAGGAGATGTCCCGGCTGGAAGTGGATTTGACTCCCCTCGGAATGCAGCTGCAAGTCCTGGTGGACTTCGAGCCCATCCTGTACGCGGCCCTGGCGGCCCGAGGGCTGGATTACGTGGAGGCGGCGGAGGTCACGAACATCGACATGGAGGTGCTGCCGGGACCCGGAATCATCTCGATGCGGGACAAGGACGTCATCCTGGTTCGCGGCGATGCCGATCTGGTAGCTGCAGGCGGCAAGACCTTCGATTACTGTCTGGCGCCGTTCCCGCTCTGCCCCAACACGTTCCCGTATCCGCTGCCGATCCAGCGGGGGTACGTCTGGGCCAAGGTCAACGTGGCGGGGATCATCTGGACCTCTGTGAGCGCTCACCCCGAGTCCGGCGCCGCCGAAGACCAATCCGCGCTTCGCTCGCTGCATGTCGGTGAACTGGTCACCACGTTCAGTACGGTGGACGCACCGGTGGTCCTGATGGGCGACTTCAACGACCGCGCAACGCCGGATCCCTGGTCTACCCCAGACGCGTACGACATCATCACGGAAGCGGGCTACACGGATTTCTGGCTCGCGAAGCATCCCGGAGCGGCCGGGCTTACCTGTTGCTTCAGCCCCGATCTGAGCAACGATCCGGGCGACTTCTACGAGCGGATCGACTTCGTGTTCGTGCGCGGGATTCTGAAGCACGACCTCGGCTCGATCCAGATCCTGGGCACCAGGCCCTCCAACCAGATCGACGGCCCGGCCTACCCGATCTGGCGCTCGGATCACGCCGGGCTGGGAGCCGTATTCCTGGTGCCTACCGGAAAGGGGCTGGCAGACTGAGCACCTGACGCGGCGCCGAGGGGTGGTGCGGCGGAGCAAATCCATCGATACTCCGGCCCGGAATGCCGCTCCTCTTCGCCATTCTGGGCCTTTCGATTCAGAACCCCGCGGTGGACTCGCTGCTGACGGTCCGCGTGACCGGCGCCGGGCGACCCCTTTCCGGCGCGGTCGTCGCCGCGCCGGATACCAGCGTTACCACGGATGTCACCGGTGTAGCCCGGCTGCGCCTGTCGCCGGGTCGCTGGCGCCTGACGATTGCCGCCGTCGGCTTTCGCCCCGATAGCGTGGAAATCACCGTTCCCCGGGACACCCTGGAGATCGCGCTCGAGACCCTGGAAGAACTGGAGGAGCTCAGCGTGACGGCCACCCGCACCAACCGGCGGATCGGGGAGGAGCCCAGCCGGGTGGAAGTGCTGTCGCGCGAAGAGATCGAAGAGAAGCTGCTCATGACCCCGGGAGACATTCAGATGCTGCTGAATGAGTCGAGCGGACTCCGGGTGCAGAGCAGTTCTCCCTCTCTGGGCGGCGCCACCCTTCGGGTACAGGGACTGCGTGGCCGCTACACCCAGCTGCTCCTGGACGGTCTGCCGCTGGCGGGTGCCCAGACCGGTTCGCTGGGATTGCTGCAGATCCCTCCGATGGATCTGGGGCGGGTCGAGGTGGTCAAGGGCGTGGCTTCGTCTTTTTACGGCGGCTCGGCGCTCGGGGGAGTCGTCAATCTGGTCTCGCGGCCCCCGGAGGGCCGGGAGCTGCTGCTCAACCAGACCACGCTGAACGGCACCGATGCGGTGCTCTGGCTGGGCGGCGGTCTCGGCGGCCGCTGGCGGGGCTCTCTGCTTGCGGGCGGCCACCGGCAATCGCGCCGGGATCGGGACGGCGACGGGTGGACCGATGTTCCCGGCTATCGCCGGATGGTGCTCCGGCCCCGGGCCGAGCTGAGTGACGAGTCCGGGCGCTCCGTGTTTCTGACCAGTGGACTCACCATCGAAGGGCGCGACGGCGGAACCCTTCCGGGTTTCACCACTCCGGACGGAGCACCCTGGGTGGAAGCCCTCGACTCGCGCCGCATGGATGCCGGCCTCACGGCCCGCCTGCCCCACGGCCATTCGGTCTGGGCCCTGCGTGCAGCACTGGCGAGCCAGCACCTCGACCGCCGGCTGGGCCTCACCCGCGAACGCAGCGATCGGACCAACGGTTTCCTGGAGGCAACGCTCACCCTGCCGGCCGGGAGAGGCGCATTCGTGTTGGGCAGTTCCCTCGAGCTCGACCGGCTCCAGAGCGAGGACGTGCCGGGATTCGACTACACCTTCACAGTTCCGGCTCTGCTGGCCCAGTACGACTGGAGTCCATCGGCCCTGATGGGATTGACCCTGACGGCCCGGCTGGACCATCACAGCAGGTACGGAACCTTCGTGAGCCCGCGAATGGCCGCCCGGGTTTCTCTGGGAGACGAGTGGGCCCTGCGCCTGACCGCCGGAACCGGGTTCTTCGGTCCGACGCCCTTCGTGGAAGAGGTGGAATCGCTCGGGCTTTCCCGGTTGAATCCGCTCGAGTCCCTGCGGGCCGAGCAGGCGCTGGGCGGCTCGATCGACCTGGGTGGAACGATTGGGGCGGTCGAGGTAAACGCGACGGTGTTCGGCTCCCTTCTGGAACACGCGGCAGGACTGCAGCGCACCGGGACCGGACAGGTCAGCCTGGTGAACAGTGCCGGAACCACTCGGACCCGAGGACTGGAGCTGCTGGCGCGATACGAGGCAGGTCCCCTCCACTTCACAGCCACGTACACCGGCCTCTACGCGACCGAACTGCCAGCAGGGGAGATTGCACGACGGAACGTGCCCTACAACCCTCGCCACTCGGCTGGCCTGGTCGGCATCTGGGAGCGGGAACAGCGCACCCGCATCGGAATGGAACTTTTCTTTACCGGAGAACAGGAAACCGAGGATGATCCCTTCCGCAGCCACACGCCGGAATACGTCATTGTCGGCCTGCTGGCGGAGCACCGAATGGGGCGGTTCAGGCTCTTTCTGAACCTGGAAAATCTGACCGATCGCCGTCAGACCCGGTACGGGCCGATCCTGCGGCCGGAGCAGTCGGCGGAGGGACGATGGACCGTTGAACTGTGGGCCCCGCCCGAAGGAAGGGTTCTCAACGCGGGTATCCGATTGTTACGCTGACTTAACTCCAAGCGCCGCAATCACTAGTACGTGCTAACCCGGTTGACACCGTCCTCCTCAAGGGGGATATTCCTCGCCTTGCGGCCGGCGCGGGATCTGCCCTCGCCTTCGCGCAGGTGCGTGGAAACGGGTGTTCGATGATGCTTCGCCGACTCACAGGACTCTTTCTCGATGGGCTGCGCGCTCTTGCCAGCCTCGGGTTGGTCCTGATCGGCGTCACTCTCCTTCTGGGTCACGCCGCTCCTCCCGGCTCCACTGCCTCGGCGCTGTCGGTCGCCAACACCCTCCGGAAAACCTTCAGTCTCAATGCGCCCCACGACACCCTGGCGCTCCTGCTGCAGGAAGAGCTGGTCGAACCCGACCCGGTCGAGACCATGCTGGAGTCGCTGACCCCGTTCAGCCTGCTGGCCGGGAAGTTCCGGGAAGGGGCCGAAAGTCTCAGCGCCACCTTCGAGCGGCTCGCTGCCACCCCCTCGGTCATGCCGACCCAGGGCTGGCTGAGCAGCAACTTTTCGGGCCGCCGGCTGCATCCGCTGCTGGGATATGAACGGCCCCACCTCGGTATCGATGTACGGGCGCCACGCGGGACGGCCATCGAAGCGCCTGCGGTTGGAACCGTGATCCGGGCCGGCTGGGAAGGCGGCTACGGGTGGGCGGTGGAGATCGATCACGGGTACGACATCATCACCCGCTACGCCCACGTCTCGAGGATCCTGGTGGAGCCGGGTTATCGGGTGCAGCGGGGTGAGGTCATCGCCCTCGTGGGTCAGAGCGGGCTGGCCGACGGCCCGCACCTCCATTACGAGGTGCGGGTCAAGGGCCATCCGGTCAATCCGCTCAGGTTTGTCCTGCCGGCCGTCATCGCCGACGACTGATCCCGCTCAGAATTTCACCTTGGGCGCTGCTTCGGCCTCCGGAGTAGCCAGCTCGAAGTATTCCCGGGGCTTCCCCATCCCGAACACCTTCGCGGTGATGTTGTAGGGGAAGGTCCGGATGTAGGCGTTGAAATCGTTGACCTTCTCATTGTAGTCCTGCCGCGCCACACTGATCCGGTTCTCGGTCCCGGTCAGCTCGTCCTGCAGCGCCATGAAGTTCTGGTTCGACTTGAGGTCGGGATAGGCCTCGACCACTGCAAAGAGCCGCCCTAGTGCTCCGGTGAGTCCCTGGTTGGCGACGGCCATTTCGCTCATGTCGCCGGTCTGAATGGCGCCGTTGAGCCGGGCGCGGGCTTCGGCGACCCCGACGTATACGGTCGACTCCTGCCGGGCCACTCCCTTGACCGTCTCGACCAGGTTGGGAATGAGATCCGCCCGGCGCTGCAGCTGCACCTTGATCTGGCTGGCGCCCTGATTGACGGCCTCGTCCTTCTGCTGAATGGCGTTGTAGCCGCAGCCCGACAACGAGGCCACCAGTACGCCGGCCAGCAGTACACTCGCGTGACGCATCACTGATCTCCCGCGTGATAACCATCGACGAATCGGGTCGCCTGTTCCACGACCCCCACATAGGACTCGAACAACTGGCGGGGACACCGCCACGACGGGTTGCGCCGGTGGGCCAGCACCCGCTCGAGCGGCGCGTGGTCCGACCGGATCATACCCGAAACCTCGCGCGCCAGCTCGGTATCGCTTGCCGGCGACGGAACGCCGGCGAGCGCGAGCGCCGACCGGAGCAGTACCCGGATGGAGCCCACGCTGTAACCGACGACGGCGGCGAGACGGTCTTCGTCGGCGTGATAGAGCCCGTAGTCCAGCCGCAGCCGCAGCAGCTTGCCCCGCAATTCCGACTCCAAGGCACGCTGGAGATCGCGGGGACGCACACTGCAGCTCATCACCGGATCGGACCCGCGAACCACCCGGTAGGCGGAACGGATGTCGGTGATCTCGATGGGAAAGACGTCGGCCGCGCATTCCCACTCCGACCGGGGAATGAGCAGCGGCGGGCTCATCCGCTCCTGTTCGAACAGCGCCAGCTGCGCCGAGATCTCCCGCAGATCAGCGACACTGACCTGGTCGGTCACCACCAGCAGATTTACGTCGGAGCGATCGGGAAGGAAATCGCCCCGGACCAGTGAGCCGTGCAGCACCGCGGAGTAACCGTCGCCGAACAGCCGGTCGGCCCGCTCCAGGAACGCTGCTGCTGTGGGATGCATCTGGTCCGGCACTCAGAATCTCCCTCCGGCCCCGCCGCCGCTGAAGCCCCCGCCACCGCCGAAGCCCCCGAAGCCGCCGCCGCCGAATCCGCCCCCGAACCCGCCAAAGCCGCCGCCCCACCCAGGGCCGCCAATGAAGATATTCGGCCCCCGGCGGCCGCGACGCCGGCCATGATACCGGCGGCCGCCCCGACGGGCTTCGCTCAGGCTGGCAAGGACGATGAACAGAAGGATGAGCAGCACAATCCCCAGCATGCCGATGCCGGTCTTCTGCCCGGCATCGCGCTGATAGATGGCGCGGCCCTCCGCCAGGGTGGAGTCGGTGACGCCGAATCCCTGGGCAATGATCGCGGCCAGCACATCGACGCCGGTCCGGAGGCCGGGGCCGTATTCGCCTTCGCTGAGCGCTGGCCGCATCAGATCGCGCACCCGGCCGGCGGTCGCGTCGGTGACGAATCCTTCGAGGCCCCGGCCGGTCGCAATGAAGATCTGCCCTGAATTGGGCTCGTCTTCGCGCCGCGGCACCAGGAGGATGATCAGACCTGCGTTGCGCCGGGCGTCCCCCACTTCGGCAGCGGCGCCGACACCCCAGGCCCGGCCGATGGCCACGGCCACGTCCACGGCTGCATAGTCGCCGATAGTCGGCAACGTCACGACCGCGATCTCGGCTCCGGTGGCGTTCCTGAGCCGCTGGATCTTGTCGGTCATGGCCCGATTGGACTCGGCGTCCACCACCTGGGCCACGTCGGTGACGTAACCGGTCGGGCGGGCCGGAAACAGGCGTTGCAGGCCGCTCTGGCCGTATCCCCACGTGGCGACGACGAGTTGTAGCCACAGGATGGAGCAGATAGCTTTCCGGCTCACTTGCGAGCAGGCCTCTTGAATTTCTCCCGCGTGGTCCGAGTCTTCGCCTTCACCTGTTGCATGCTTCTCCCGGCGGCGGCGTGCGGTCCGCGCGATGTGGTCGTTGCGGTGAGCGTACCGAACGAAGACGGCGTCGAGACTCCGCTCCCCGGCGTGCGACTGGTGCTGATGCCGTACGACCGGGACAGCGTACTGGCCGCCCTGGAGAGTCGCGCGACGTCGGCCCGCCCCAGCGGGGCCCGGCTCGACAGTCTGTACGCCGAGTTCCGGACGCCGTTCAACGAGTATCTCGGGCTGGCGTACGCCATCGACCGGGCCCGCCGGGCAGTGGAGAGCGCCACCGATTCGACCACCCGCCGTCGGCTGGAGGACTCGGTCCAGGCTCTGTCCCGCCGGCTGGAGCAGGCCCGTGGCGCCCTCGACCTGGTGCGCGGCCGGCTCGAGCCGGCCATCGACTCGGAGCGCACCCGGATTCGTGTCTGGGAAGATAGTGCCTTCCGGCAGTACGACAGCGTGGGCCAGGCCCTGGCCTCGTCGCTCCACCGCGACCCGATCGTGGACTCGACCCGCTCGAGCGGCACCACCACGGTGCGGCTTCGCGCCGGGAACTGGTGGGTGATCGCCCGGGCGGTCAACGTCTCTGACCCCAACGCGGAATGGTACTGGAACGTCAAAGTGCAAGGCGACACGGTTCGCCTCAATCCGGGCAACGGGCGGTTGCGACCGAGGATCTGAATGAAGCCGGTGCATGTACTGGGATTACTGACGGCGCTCGCGGCGCCGCTTGCGGCTCAGCAGGACAAGGATCCGCTGGCCATGCGGACCAGAGGATCGGCCAGCGCGCCGGTCACGGTGTATGAGATGTCGGACTTCCAGTGCCCGTTCTGCAAGCGGCACGTGGACCAGACCTTCCCGGTACTGGAGCGGGAATACGTCGCCACCGGGAAGGTCCGGTGGGTGTTCATCAACTACCCGCTGACCTCCATCCACCCCAACGCCGTGCCGGCGGCGGAGCTGGCGATGTGCGCCGGCCGCCAGGGAAAATTCTGGGAAGCGCACCACCTGGTCTTCCGGACCCAGAAGGTCTGGGCGCCGCTCAAGGATCCCGGGCCGTTCCTCGCATCACTGGTCGATTCCCTGGGATTGTCCCGGACGGCGGTGCTCCCCTGCCTCGAGCAGGGGCAGACGCGGAAGGAGATCCAGACCGATGCGGAAGGATCGGCGCGGGCCGGGGCCCAGAGTACGCCGTCGTTCTATATCGAGGGCGGATTGATGGTCGGGGCCCAGCCGATCGAAATCTTCCGCCAGGTGCTGGATTCCATCTACCGGGTGAAGACCGGGAAGAAGTAGCTGTCGGCTGTCGGCTATCAGCTGTCAGTTGTCAGCTTTCAGCTTTGGCCTGTCGCCCATCCTGCAATCGGGAATTCCGTCCGCCTGCCCGCCTAACGGTACGACAGCGTGAGAAAGACATCGTACAGCGCGTGGCTCCAGGCCGCGATCCCGAACCCGCGGGTGAGATAGAGCCCGCTGAAGAGAAGCCCGGCGATGGCGCGGAAGGTGAACGTCTCGACCCGCCAGGGATCGCCGTAGGGGCCGATGTAGTGGAAGGCGCTGAAAATGAGAGCTCCCACCACCGCGGCGAAGACTCCCGCGGGCAGAAGCCTCCACCCGAACCCCTTGTGGGCGAGGGTGGCCAGGGCCGCCACCAGCAGCACCCGGAAGAGCAGTTCCTCGTAGATCCCTGCCCCCAGTGAAATCATCAGCTGCACCGGAAGCGAGAACTGCACCAGGGGATCGTCACCCTGCACGATCGCGAGCCGGCCCGTCAGCAGGAAGGACGTGAGGTAGCTGGCCACGATACCCAGGACCAGGGCGTAGACCACCGATTCGATCGCCATGCCGCCGAAGACCCTGGCGGATGGCGCGCCCCTGCGCCGGATATCGCGGACCACCAGCACCAGTCCCGTCCCCAGCAGCACCAGGGCGAACCCGTGCAGACCGTAGCGACCGCCCACCGCGGTGAACAGACTCTTGAGCAGGACGTCCGCGCCGTTCCGGACCCCGGCCTGGCCGGACTGGCCTAACAGGAACGCCAGGCCTTCGTAGGCCAGGAGCAGCGGCAGGACGAACAGCAGGCTGTGCCGTGGCTCGCGGACGCTGGAGAAGTACGACATGGTCGGAAGATACGATTGCGGAGTGCAGAGTAGAACGGCAGGACTTAGGACTTAGGACTAAGCAGGTACGCAGTGCCAAGGGCTGCGGTTCAATCTATCCTCCGCCCTGAGCTTTCCGACTTGCTAAGTCCTAAGTCCTAAGTCCTTGCTCTACTCTGCAATCTGCACTCCGCAATCGTATCTTCCGGCTATGCCAGACAGACGTCGCGGTGCCGTCGTGATCCGTACTTCGCCCGGCTATCGCGTTCTGGCTCGCGCGGTCCCGGGCATAATCTCCCTGGTTGCTCCGTTCAATTCGAAGCTCTCCCGGGGCCACCACGGCCGGCGGGGCGCCCTCAAGCGTCTCTCGGCCTGGGCCACGACCCGGGATCGCAGCCGGCCCCTCGTGTGGTTCCATGCACCGTCGGTCGGGGAGGGATTACAGGCGCGCGCCGTACTGGATCGGCTCCGGCGACGCCGGCCCGAGTGGCAAGTGGTGTACACCCATTTCAGCCCATCGGCGGAGACGTTCTCCCAGCGGATCGGGGCCGATGCGGCGGACTACCTCCCCTACGATACGCCGGATGCGGTCCGCACCACCCTGTCCCTCCTCGAACCGTCCGCCGTGATCTTCACCAAGCTCGACGTCTGGCCCGAGCTGTCGACCCAGGCAGCCGGCCGGGGAGTCCCGGTGGGTCTCATCGCCGGCACCGTCAGCCCGGTCAGCGGCCGGAGTCGCTGGCCCTCGCGCGCCCTGATTCGTCCCGGTTACCGGGCCCTGACCGCCGCGGGGGCCATTTCCAGCGACGACGCGGCCCGGCTGGCTGTGCTGGGGGTGCACCGTGATCGCATAACGGTGACCGGTGACCCCCGCTTCGACAGCGTGCTGGACGTGATCAAACGGATCGCTCCCGACGACCCGGTGCTCGCCTCCGCGGCCGGGGCAACGGCGATGGTGGCCGGCTCCACCTGGCCGGCCGACGAAGCGATCGTCCTCAGTGCCTTTCAGGCGGTTCGGCAATACCACCCCGATGCGCGGCTGATCCTGGCGCCGCACGAACCCACTGCGGCACACCTCGAAACGGCCGAGGCCGTCGCTCAGCGCCTGGGTTTACCCCCGCCGGCTCGTTTCAGCACCGGCCGGAACGGCCCACTGGTCCTGATCGATCAGGTGGGAGTGCTGGCTCGCCTGTACGGAGCCGGCCGGATGGGGTATGTGGGTGGAGGCTTCGGCCGAGCCGGACTGCACTCGGTGCTCGAGCCCGCGGCGTGGGGGCTCCCGGTCATCCACGGGCCCCGTTGGCAAAGCTGCCGCGAGGCCGGCCTGCTCCAGGCGGCAGGGGGAGGGTTCGCGCTGCCGGGGCCGCGCGAGGACGCCGTGACGCACCTGACCGAGCTCTGGCGCCAGTGGCTGAGCGAGGAGCCCGCCCGACGAGCGGCGGGAGCCCGCGCCCGAAGCGTGGTGGAAGCAGGAGCAGGAGCAGCCGAGCGGAATGCGGAACTGGTGGAAAGAATGTTGCCGTGAGCCGTGAGCTGAACTACTCAGTACTCAGTACCGAGTACTCTGAACCTCTTAGTCCTAAGTCCTAAGTCCTTAGTTTTGAGGCCTGGCTGCCGTCGTATCCGCCCCGGCGCTACCCGTCACGACCCCCTCGATCGTTACGCTCCTCGGCACGAACAGTCCCAACGTGAGGCCGGTGATCAGGACATCCGACCACCGGCTCCGCACCTTGATCCGCACATTGGAGACCGAGCGGCCGCCCACCAGCTGGTGCGCCAGGGCTCGTTGCAGGGAAGGAGTCGTCAGGCGCAGCAGGCCCCAGGCGGCAAACAGACTGGTGGAGTTGACCCGGAAGGCCTCACCCTGCGGCTGGTCGGCGGGCAACGCCGCCATGGTGACCGGAACGCCGAGCGTCGTCGCGTCGAACGACTGCGCGCACGCGGAAGCCAGCAGGAGCAGCGCAGCGACGAAGGCCCGGCGAAACGACATGGGGAAAGGTCTCCGGTGTCAGAA
>DASTEX010000120.1:0-3194 GCA_035709185.1 Gemmatimonadales bacterium | reverse complement strand
GCCCCCAGCTGCACATCAGTAGAAGTCCGGCTCCAGCTGGCCACGTTCACCACGTAGAACGCAAAGATCCGCCGGGCCAGTTCGAACGCAACCGCGGCGAAGAGCGACGCCACCACGGCGGCGCTCCAGCGGATCCGGCGGGGAGAAGCGAACCGGTACAGGCCGAAGAACAGCAGCACGATGAAGCCGAACGCGATCAGCTGGCCCAGCAGCTTGCCGAGGCTCCCGAACCAGAAGCCCAGCGACGGCAGCCGCTCGATGCCCCACGCCTGGATCAGGGCCAGGCCGGTCGAAATGGCGGTGCTGGCCACGAACAGAAACAGGGTCATCACCACCATCGAGAGATCGCGCAGCTTCCCGTATAGCAGGCCGACCAGAAAATTGCGCCGGACCCGGGGGCGAAGCGAAACGTCGTAGATGTCGTTCAGGGCGGTTCGGACGCTGGCGAACGCCCGGGTGGCAAACCAGAGGAAGGTGGGCACGGCCACGAGGGTCACCCGCTGGCCGAACCGGGCCACCCGGCCCAGCAACCCTTCAGCCGCCGCGAACGGGTCGTCCGGGCCGGTCTGGTGGGGCGGAAGAAACTGCTCGAAGAGCCGGGTGGGGTCGGGAGAGCCACCGTTCGTCATCAGCTGCGCCAGCCAGCCGAGGCCGGCCAGCAGCAGCAGGATGAACGGAATCGCAGCCAGCAGCGTGTCGAAGGTGAGCGCGCTGGCGAGAAACGGCACATGGTTTTCGTCCGCCACCTCGAGGGTCCGGCGAACGAAGCCCCACAGCGAGCGATGCCAGCCGTGGGTGCGGTCGGATCTCAGGCGACCGGCTCCTGGTCCTCCGGCTGACGGCGCCGTGAGCGGGCCTCAGCCAGGCGGCGCTCCAGCTCCTCGCGCGCACCGGTACCGCTCCCCCGGGGGCGGGTGGCAGAGGCCGCGACCGCCTTGGCTCCCTCACTCACGTCATCGGCGACCCCCCGCACGGTGGCCTTCACTTCGTCCACCGTCTCGGTCGCGCGATCGCGAATGTCGTCCCACTCGTCCCGCAGCTCGTCCAGTGCGTCCGCCGCCGAGTCCTTGAGCCGGCGGGCGCCGCGGGAAATCCGCCGCCGGGTCTCTTCACCCGAGGCGGGAGCCAGCAACAGGGCGGCGCCGGCGCCAAGCGCCGCGCCCAGGAGGAACCAGCCAATACTGGAGGAACCTTCGTCTTCCAGCAAAATGATGTCACGACCATCGGATCTACGCATTGCTCGCCTCACTCTCCGGCATCAGGGTCGTCTGCGGCCGCGCCGACCTGAGCCAGCATGACATGGTGCTGGACCGGGGCGGTCACGTATTTCCGCACCAGCGCGGCCGTGCCCTGAACGCCTAGCTGGTCAAAGAGGAATCCGAAAGTCCGCTCCAGATCGGCCGACACCGCCGCCCGGACGTCTTCGGGGAGATCCCACATTTCACGCTTGAACGGACCGATCGCCCGTTTCCGGGCCCGATAATAGAACTGCTCCGGGGTGTCCCCGGCCTTCTTCTCTCCCTGGGCATTGGCATCGAGCCAGGCATAAGCCCGCCCCCGCAGGTCCGCGGGCAGCCGGGGATGGTCGAACACCAGGCTCTGGAAGTTGGTGGCGAGATGGATCTCGACCGCTTCCACCCGGGGGAAATGCCCGAAGGCATCCTGCGGCAGGGTGCTGGCGCCGTGCTGGACCGCGCCGCCCAGGCCGTACTCCCGGGCCGCCGCGGAGAGGGCCTGGAGCGCATCGAGATCCAGCTTGACCTCGGCGATCTTGCCATCGGGCAGCACCACGCCGCCGTGCGAGGTGCCGGTCTGGACCGAGATCTTGCTGATGCCCACGTATTTCCCGAGGGCGGCCAGGGTCCGGTTGTACCCCTGCATGAATGCGTGCAGTTCTTCCACGGTGCTGTTCTTGTGCCCCACCTCGCCGATCTCGGCGCCGACCGAGACGGTAACGCCCTCCGGCTCCAGTTCCCGGATGAACGCGGTGATCTCGGCCGCCCGCTCGTAATTCGCCTGCTGTTGGGCCTCGAGCGTGGGGTGGGAGAGGTCCACCAGGGTCGAGGTGTCGACGTCGATGTTGTAGAAGCCCGCGGCCACTTCCTCGGCGATCAGTTTCTTGACCTCACCGACCTCACCCTCGGGATCAGTCTGGTACTTCTTGGCGTTGACCTGGCAGTGGTCGCCCTGGATAAAGAGCGGCAGCTCCCACCCCTCCCGCAGGGCCGCCGCGAGCATCACCGAGACGTACTCCGCCGGCCGCTGATCGGTGTAGGCAATCTCCGAACGGGCGATCTCGAGGATGATGGCCCCGGCATTTCGCGCCTTGGCTGCCCGGAAGACCGCCCGGGCGGTGTCATACGCCAGCATCCGGACATTGATCGCCGGAACGGTAAAGCCGGAGCACTCGCCCCGTCCCCGGGCCATGTAGAGGTCGTGAATGGAGGCGGGCCGCACGCCCCTGGCCTGGCCCAGTTCCCAGAGCAGCCAGCGAGCGGCTTCCATCTCGTCGGGCTGGCCGAAAACCGCCATACGCACCAGCCGATCGGTGGCCGGAGACTGGAGGACTTTGGGGTCGAGAACCTCCACACCGGAGCCGGAAGGCCGGACGGCCCCGCCATATAGACCAATGACATCTTTGGAAGGTGTACTCATGTTACTCTCGGTGGGAACGCCGGAAGGAATGATCTACCACCGCTGGTGGGGCCAATTTAGGCCGCCCAGGAACCCCAGTCAAACCAATCACTCCGGAATTCCCCCTCATCACGACAGTGTCACAATCATGATTTTCCACATGAGGTTCATGTGTTTATTGATTGTTGGATAGTGAGTTACGCGAATAGCCTAATGTGGAAAAAGTCTTCTTGACGTATCTATCCATCAGCCAATCGCCTCCCGGCCTCCAGCACCAGTTGTCCCCGTTTCCACCTGTGGAAAACCAGCACAATCCACAGGAATGTGGACCGAAAATTCCGGGCTGTGCCCCCTCTCAGCGCTTCAGCTCGGGTGTGGGAAATCGTCTCCCGTTGTGACGGTAACCCAGCGGCTTCATGGCGGGTTGGACCGAGTCCGTTGTGGAAAGTGCTTTATCCACATCTGCACTAACCAGGCTCGGCGCGACCTCTCTGTTACAACAGTGCAGGCTTTCTCGAATACCCGGCCCGGGAGCTGAGCCGGCCACCGGGCGGGGTCCG
>DASTEX010000119.1:0-6099 GCA_035709185.1 Gemmatimonadales bacterium | reverse complement strand
GAAGGACACCCGGATCCGGGTGGACCAGGGCGAGCCCCAGAGCGAAGAAGACGTGGATTTCCGGGAGACGCTGGAGCAGTTCAAGCAGGGGGTCGAGGCCAATCTCGACGCGGGCGACTTCCAGGCCCATTACGACCTGGGGATCGCGTTCCGGGAGATGGGCCTGCTGGATGAGGCCATCGCCCAGTTCCAGAAGGCGCTGCGCTCCGCCGAAGGCCGGCTCAAGGCCAGCGAGGCCCTGGGCCTGACGTTCTTCGAGATGAGCCGCTTCGGCATCGCCGAGGCGGTCCTGGGCCGGGCGGTGGAGGCGCTGCCGGGCGCGGATGACGAGAAGATCGCCCTCATCTACTGGTTAGGCCGGTCGCTGGAAGCCCAGCAGAAGATCCCGCAGGCGCTCCGCTGCTATGAACGAACCATGGCGGTCGACATTACCTTCCTCGACGTGGGAGATCGTATCCATCGGCTCACCGCGGAGCAAATGCAGTGATTTCCGAAGCCGGGACCGTCACGCTGGCCCAGCTGCAGCAGGGTCTCGAGAGTCGGTTGCAGGATGTGCGGGACGAGCTGCGGCGCCTGATCGCCGACCACTTTTCCCTCATCACTGACGTGAACGCCCACCTGCTCCAGATGCAGGGCAAGCTGTTCCGTCCCACGGTCGTGTTCCTGGTCGACGAGGCAACCGGCCGCCGCGGCAGCGCCACCAGCAGCCTGGCTGCGGTGGTAGAGCTGATCCACCTCGCCACCCTGGTCCACGACGACTCGGTGGACCACTCGGTGCTGCGGCGGGGCATGCCGACCATCAACTCCCTGTTCAGTCACCAGGTGTCGGTGATCATGGGCGACTACCTGTACTCCCGGGCCGTGATCGAGCTGGTGCGGCTGGGGGACATCGAGCCGCTCCGGGTGCTGAGCCGCGTAACCAACGAGATGACGGTGGGCGAGATGCGGCAGCTGCTGGCCCACGACCGGCTCCGGTTCACCGAAGCCGAATACGATCTGCTGATCCGGTCCAAGACCGCGTCGCTGCTGTCGGGTGCCGCCGAAGTGGGGGCCCTGGCCGCCGCCCCGCAGGTTCGCAGCGCCATGGCCCGCTTCGGCGAGTACCTTGGCATGGCGTTTCAGATCGTCGACGACCTGCTCGACTTTACCGAAACCGAGAGTGTCACCGGGAAGCCGTCCGGCAACGATCTCCGGGAGCACAAGGTCACCCTGCCGCTCATCTTCGCGCTGCCCCGGATAACGCCGGCGCAGCAGCAGCGGGTCCAGCGACTGATGGATACTCCCGAGCCGGGGGACGACCTGATCGGCGAAGTGGTGGCCGACGTGGCCGCCGCAGGCGGACTGACCTACGCCCGGGAGCGGGCCCAGCAGTTCGCCGCCCGGGCCGAAGCTGAACTGGAGGTTCTGCCCGATAGCCCGGCGCGGGACACCCTTCGCGCCAGCCTGTCCTATGTCCTGGAGCGGAGGCGTTAGATGGCCAGCAACTCGCGCAGGCCGCTGTTCTACACCGTGGTCCTGGCGATCGGGTTCATCCTGGGCGGGTTCATGAATGCCCTGCTGCGGCGGTTTCTGCCTGACAGCCCGACCAAGGCCTTCTTCACTTACGCCGTGACACCGGAACTCGGACCTGTCCCGGTCAACCTGCTGGTGATACACTTCACCATCGGCCCGGTGGGACTGGATGTGTCCCTGTTGAGCATTCTGGGCGTGGTCGTGGCATACCTGGTGGCCCGTTCGCTCTTCTGAGCCCGGCCCCGACGGAGGTGAGAGATGCCCAATCTGGGTTTCCCCGAAATCCTGATGATCCTGGTGGTGGTGCTGCTGCTCTTCGGAGCCAAGCGCATCCCCGAGATCGCGGGTTCGTTCGGGAAGGGAATCCGGGAGTTCAAGCGCAGCCTCAGCGAGGCGAAGGACGCGATCGACGCCCCGGCCAATACCGACAATCCGAGCGGCCGGCAGCTCGATGCACCGGCGCAGACTCCCACCTCCGGTGAGCCGAAGCGGCTGTCGCAGTAGGCGGGCGGGCGGGCAGGCGGGCAGAAGAAACAAAGAGGGCGGCTCTCGGATCGAGTGCCGCCCTTTGTATTTGGCCAGCTCAGTTTCCTACGGCCCGCCCGTCCGCCTGTCCGCCTGCCCGCCTGCTTTACCGTGTTCCCGGCGCCACCGGCGCTTCCGCCTCCACCTGCGCCGCCGTCTTGTAGATCCGGTCGCGATAGTCGACGATGTCGGCCTTGGAGCGGAGCGCCGCGAGGTACTGCCGCAGGTGCAGCTGGCGCATATTGTCCAGCGCCCGCTGCCGCAGTTCCGGAAGCTCCTTGATGAACTCCGCCGAATCGGCCGGCGTCCGCTCGATGCCCTGGAGCACGTAGATCACGCCCCGGCCTTCCACCGGGCCGCTGATTTCTCCCGGCTGCAGTGAGAAGGCCCGACCGATCGCCTGGCCGCCGTTGAGCGGCGCGCTGACTCGGGCCACCGGGCCGACGGTGCTGTACGGCAGCTTGAGCGATTGGGCGGCGCTCTCGAGGTTGCTGCCGGTCTCGGCCGCGCGCTGCCGCACCGTTTCCGCCAGCTGGCGGGCTTCGGCTTTCTTCCGCTCCGCCAGCACCAGGTTCTCCACCTCGCCCCGGATCTCCTCCAGCTTCGGCAGTCCGGCTTCGCGGGCGCTGTCGAGGCGCGCCACCACATAGGCGGTGGGGGCTTCGATCACCGGGCTGTGTTCACCGGCCTGCGCCTGGAAGGCCCACACCTGCAGGTCCGGCGGCAGCGGCGAAAAGCGGCCCTTTACCAGGGTTCCGCTCTTCTCGATCCTGAGTCCCAGCGCCCGGGCCGCCGTATCCAGCGCCGCCGGATCGAGCTGCTCCGCCGCCAGCTGCTCCAGCGAGTCGGCCCGGGCGTCGAGCAGATCGCGATGCGCGCCGGTGACTTCGATCGGGATCAGGATATGCCGGGCCGACGCCGAGTCGGTCCAGCGCTTGGTCACCTCGATCAGGTGATATCCGAACTGGGTCCGGACCGGCTCGGACAGCTGGTTGAGCGGGAGCGACCAGGCGGCCTTCTCGAAATCGGAATCGAAGGACCCTTTGCGCCACACGCCGACATCGCCGCCGCGGTTACCCGAGACGGTGTCGGACGATTCGCGGGCGGCGACTTCCGCGAACGGCGTGCCGCCCGCGATTTCCGCCCGGACGGCCCGGGCCCGTTCCAGCGCGGCGGCGCTGTCGGTCGCGATCGGCTGCCGGTCGAGCGCGATGTAGCTCACCCAGGCCGTAGCCTCCCGTTCCAGCTCCTTCTGATGGCTGCGGTAGTATTCCTCGATTTCCGTGGCGGTCACCTGGACCGACCCATCCGGGATGGCGGTCGCCGGATCGATGGTGACGACCCCCGCCTTGACCATTTCGCGCTGGTCCCGGAAGCGCTCCCACAGCTCGCGATCGGAGAGATACAGCGGTGCGACGACATGGCGGGCCAGCTTGGCCTGGAGCAGCGAGGTACGATACTGCGCTTCGAGCAGCGGAACGAACTGTTCCCCTGATGCGGAGAGCAGCCACCGCTCATACTTTGTCTGATCGAATTGGCCGTCTGTCTGAAATTGCTCCTCCTGCATGAGCTGCGGGAGGGGCTGGGACCGGATGACCGCGGCGATCTCCTCCGAGGTTACCGAGATGCCCCACTTGCGGTACTCATCCTCGAGGAGCGCGTCCTGGACGAACTGATCCCAAACCTGGTCCCGAATTTGCGCATATGCAGCTATTCCGAGAGGTTCAGAGGACTGTTGCTGGCGCTGTTCGGTGGCCTGGTTGACGGCCTGCTGGAAGAGCCTGGCGTCAACCGACCTGCCGTTAATTTCACCGACAGACGTCTGGGTGAGCAGCCCGCCGCCCCCGGTCAGGCCGCTCAGGTCCAGCACGAGCCATGCAAAAAACGAGATAGCAACGATAAAGATCAGCGGCTTGGCGCTGTTCCGAAACGCTTGCATCATGGCGGTTACTGCCCCCGCTCGATCGGCGGTAAAGGGGCCTAAGTGTACGCAGGACACGGGCCTTTCTCAAGCGGACCCGGCCCGTTTATCCCTCCCTGGCCCGGACGGCAGGGAATTCGCTACTTGATCTAGCCACAACGGCTTACGGAGCAGGGCGGGATGGCCATCTCCACCGAAATCGAGAAACTCGAGCGCCGCTGGCAGCAGACCGCCGGGCTGGTCTTCGCCCCTCTGGCCGAGGCGTACCGTAAAGCCGGCCTGCACGCCCGGGCGCTGGAAATCCTTGACCAGGGGCTTGCCCTTCACCCGGAATATGGTCCCGCCCTGATCGTCCGGGGTCGCTGTCACCTGGATACCGGGGCCCTGAACGAGGCCGAGACGGCGTTCCAGCAGGCCCTGTCGCGGGATCCGATGGATCCCATTGCCCTTCGCGGGATGGCCGACGTCTTCGCCCGGACCGGGCGCGTCCCCGAAGCCATCGAGCGGCTCAATCTCCTGGTGGAGATCGACCCCCGCAACCTCGAAGCCCGGCAGACGCTGGAACGGCTGCTCCGCGAACCGGTTCCGGCGGCAGCACCGGCTCAGGCCGAAGCCCCCGCGGCCCCGCCCCCAGAAGCCGCCGCCCCGGTATCGACCGATGAGACTACGGAACCCGCCGGGGAGGAGGTTCCGTTGCCGCCTGAGCCGGCAACGCTGTCCCAGCCCGAACCGGTGCCACCTTCCCCCCCGGAGCCGGACCCGTGCTTCGCCGCTACCCCCGCGCCTTTGCCCGAGCCGGAAGCGCCGTCCGCATCGGCGCCGGTTCCCGAGCCCGAGCCGTTTGCGCCCTCGGCCCCGGCACCCGCTCCGGAAGAACCCGAGCCGCCGCCGGCTGATCTCCCGATCGAGTTCGTCAATCTCTCGGGCGATGACGACATGCCCGAGGCTTCGGAGGGGCTTACCGCAGCGCGAATGGATGGTGAGCTGACGGTGGAGTCCTTCGCCGTCGAGCCGTTCGAGGCTTCCACCTCGCGGCCGGCCGAGCCGGAGCCTCCGCGAGCCGAACCGGTGCAGCCGATCTCGTGGACTCCGGCGCCAATGGAGCCTCCCGCTCCGCCCGAGCCGGAACCGATGGATGAGCCGGAACCGGTTGATGAGAACACCGCGGAAGTTCCACCCCCTCCGCCGGAGCCCACGCCTGAGCCCGAGCCGGAACCGGCCCCTGAGCCCGAGCCTCCCGTCACCTGGGTGGCGGCGAGCGAGGAGGAGCCGGACTATGCTTCTGCCATGCAGGTGCCCATCGAGCCGCTGGTCGAGCCGCCGCCCGTTCCTGAAGCGCCCGAATCCGAGCCCGTGGCTTCGGCTGCCGGCGCCGAGGCCGAGGCCGAGGACGAGGACGCCGAGGACGTGGCCGTCTCGCCCCCGGTCGCTGAGATCACGCCCGAGCTGATTGTCACCGAGTCCATGGCCGAGCTGTTCCTGAAGCAGGGACACCGGGAGTTGTCGCTCGCAGTGTACCGGCAGCTGATTCAGCGCAGTCCCGATTCGAGCCGGCTGCAGGAAGCCATCGGACGGATCGAAGGGGAACTGGGTCAGCGCCAGTCGGAGCCGCCCCGGCAGAATTACGCTGCCAGTGCGACCGGTGGTCGTTCAGTGGGGACGATGCTTCAATCGGTCCTTCAGGCCCAGCCCCCCGCCGCTGGTTCGTCGGTGCTTCCCCCGGCCATCGAGCCGCCGGCGGGTGCGCCCGCGAGAGCCGGGGGTGAGGCGCTTCCACTCTCAGCGGTGTTCGGTGACGAGCCGGCCGTGCCGCCCCGCTCGGAGCCGGCGCCGCCGGCCGCGGCCGAGCCGAGCTACGACGAGTTCTTCGGCGCCGCGGGCAAGGAATCGCCTCCGACCGGAACCAGCGAGCGCAATCCCGAAGCCGAAGACCTTCGCCAATTCAACGAGTGGCTCAAGGGCCTCAAGCGCTGAACACCCGGGTGGCCGTGCTGAACGGCCCGAACCTCAATCTGCTGGGTCAGCGCGAGCCCGCCGTTTACGGCTCGAGCACACTGGCAGACATCGAACGCCTGGTCCGGGACGAGGCGGGCCGGCTCGGCTGCATCCTCTCGGGGTCGCAGAGCAACCACGAAGGTGCG
>DASTEX010000118.1:0-3539 GCA_035709185.1 Gemmatimonadales bacterium | reverse complement strand
GGCCGGACGGCGACACGCTGGCGATGGAGGGGTTGGCGCTCGACCAGGTCACGGTTCGGTTGGGGACCGCGATGCCGCTCGAAGTCTTGGGGACCGCCGTGAACAGTTGGGTCCCTCCGGGCACCAGGCCTGCTCCCGGGGGCTCGATGTCGATCCGGGACACGACCAGTACGTCGCTGGCTCCAGTCCCCTCGGAAGAGCAGGCGCCGGCTACGATGGCCAAGGCCACCGGCAGCCGTTTCACGCACCTGGGTAACATGAGTGTAATGCTAGGCAAGTCCTGTACCCGCGAAGGCTAACACGATGATGCGAAGTATACCCTCGCGGGGGGGTGGGACGGAATCGTATTTCGACCTGAATGCTCGGCTTGCCCTGCCCGGTCCTGCGGCCCTGTTAGGCGTGCTAGAGGATGCCCACGCTCACGCCCAGCCGCGCCAGGATATAGCCCGCCCGCTGCTTCTCGCCCAAGGCGACGTCATAGCGGGTAGTGAAGTACTGCACCCCGATATCCAGGGCGGCCCGCCCGCTTAACCGAACCAGCGCCCCCCCGCCACCGCCGAAGGCGACGTCCATCTCCTGCTCGGCGCAATCGGTCTCGGGGTTGCAGACCAGTTGCCCCATGCCCACCCGGCCGGCCAGATAGAGCGCGGCCAGAGAAGAGGCGGTGACCACGTAGCGCGGCTCGAGGAAGACCACGGAAACGGCGGCGGAGAAATCGCCGGTTTCAAACTGATAGACCGTGGAACGCTGATACCCAGCGCCCAGCGAGAAGTTCGAGAAGGTGTAGCGTATCTGGGCCTCCCAGCCCAGACGAGTGGTGTTCTGAAAGTCCCGTTCCTCCGCGGTAGGGAAGACCAGCGCCCCGGATCCCTGAATGCCCCAGCGCTGCTGGGATTGGGCTGACGCAGCAGTAGTCCAGCCGGACATCGCCAATCCCGCCAGCAGCAGTTGACGGATCACGGTTTCCTCGGTGATTACGGAAGGTTTTCCAGCAGACGCACCCCGCTGAACGCCCAGTTCGTACCTTCGCGCCGGGCGGCGGCCCAGAACCGCACCGCCTTCCGGCGGTCGGCCCCGAACTCACCGCGCCAGCGAAACTGCAAAGTAAAACGGGCTCCGCCCGATGTCTCCGTAACGGATATGCCCTCGATACCCGCAACGCTCACGCCCGGGCTCGACTCCTTGAGGAACTGGATGAACCGCGCCTTCCGCCGCTCCTCTCCCTGCTCCGGCACGTAAATCAGCTCGGCGGTGCCGGTCTGCCGGGAACGGATGGCGGAGACGAACCGGTCGATCCCGGCCCGGATCTCGACCGAGGCGCCCGCGCGCAAGGCTTCGGGGCTGACGACCGGCGGCGGTGCGGCGGCCGAATCGGCCTTGGGAACGACCGGTGGAGGTGCCGGGGGTGGCGCGGGTGGCGGCGGAGGCGGTGGCACCACCACCACCACCGGCGGCGGCTGGACTACTACCGTCTCCCGTGGCGCCGCCGGCGGCGGTTGAACCGCGACAGTCCGGCGGGTCGTATCGGGACGGGTCCGTGGCGCCGTCTCGCGGGTCCGGACCGGAGGATCCTGGGTGGCTGCGCGCCGAGCCGGCGCCGCGGCCGGAGGAGGCGGAGGTGGCGGTGGAGGTGGAGGCGGTACCGGTTGGGGCCTCGGGTTCTCCAGCCCCAGGCGCAGGGTGTCGGTAGTTTGCTCAACCGGCTCGGCCGGAGTGCGCTCCTGCTGGGAAACCGGGGGGGTGTAGACCAGGTCCGGCGTCGTCAGCACGAACGAAGGCCGGGCGGCATCTTCCCGCTTGAGGATCGCAAACCAGCCGCTGCCGGCCAGCCCGATCGCCCCGGCGACGGTCAGCACACTGAGGAGAGTGCGCTTCTGCCGGACGTACTCCTCCGACTGCTCTTCCTCGATGTACTGGAGCTGGTAGTTGAAGCGAACCTGGGGACCCCCGGTTCCCTCCGTCCGGGGCTCCGCTCCGGTTGGTATGAGCCACATCGGGGGAGAGAGGCGGTGACGCCGCTCGCGCTGACGGGCGCGCAGCAGCAGGCTCCCCGCGATGGCCGTGATCACCAGTCCCCCCAGCGCCAACGTGCCCGCGACCGGCATGAACGGCAAACCCGCCGCCGAGCGATCCAACTCGTCCAGCAGCAGGATGCCGTCGCTCAGGATCTCCGGGGAGAGACGAGCCTCGATTTCGAAGGGACCGCCGTTGGAAGGGAGATCGCCGGTTCGAATCAGCACGCCGATCCGATCGGTCCCGTCAACCAGCCGGTACAGGCCCTGGTCGCTGCGGGGAGAAATGGCGCGCAGCTCCACTACTTCTCCCTGCAACCGGATGATCCGGTTGCGGAATTCCTGGGGAGCCGACTTGACCTGACTGACGGTCTCCTGTGCCTGTGCCGCGGGCAGGCCTGGCCGTCCAGCCAGGGCCAGGCCTACGAAGGCGGAGCGCAGCAGAGACCCGGTTCGCGTCAACATCTTGCCTTATTTGCGGGGCTCGGGACGGACGTTCCCCATATCAACGATGTACTGCACGTTGCCGTTTCGCTCCCGCCGCCAGACGGTGAGGTACTTCCCCAGGCGGGTGACCGGCGCTCCGTCCCGTCCCAGGGCCCGGATGGTGGATTCGCCAACGGTCCAGCCCAGGGAACCGTCCTCAGCCGCACCGGCGATGACCGGGCGCCAGGACCACTGGGCCTGTGCCTGCGAGGCCAGGGCCGCCTTGATTGCCTCCGGTCCCCGCGCCAACAGCCCGTTCCCCGTAAAGACGACGGCATCGGGCGCCGCGTACTCGGCAAATGCCGCGCCCACGGTGACCCGGCCGGCTCTCTCGGCGAAAGCCCGGTCCGCTTTAATAAAGGATGCGGCTCCGCCGCCGGCGTTCACAGTTGGCAGCTCCGGCGCCTGCCAACCCGAAGGGAACTGGATCCGGTCGGGGGGACGGAATCCGGTCCAGACTGTTGCCTCTACCCGCCAGCCCATCCCATCGCGTCGCCAGGCAGTGACGTAGCGGCTGAACCGCAGGGAATCGGGACCGGCCGGGTCGATGACGACGAATCCCCAGGTAATCCCGAGCGTCCCATCCTGGCTCAGCTCGGCATGGAGCGCCTGCCACTGGATCCGGAGAAACGAAAGATCGGTCATCGCCACCAGCGGAGTCTGGGCCTCGAGCAGGGCACGGGCCGGTCCGGCGCCGCGAACCACGGGAGCGCCCTCGAACAGCAGGACGGCCTCGCGGTGGAACGCCGGTCCCATGGCGCAGGCGAAACAGCTGCGCGCGCTCGAATCCGACAGGCCCCGATCGGCGGCGAGCAGGGAGGAGAGGGGATTTTCCTGGACCGCGAGTATCGTCAGGAGCGCCAGCACCATGACTCAGCCCTGCTCCGCCCGCCCGATCGCCCGATCGAGCACCTCCAGCGCGTAGTCCACGTCTTCCGCTGTTATGCATAACGGCGGCTTGATGCGGAGCACGTTGCCGTCGAGTCCACCCCGTCCCACCAGCAGCCCCATTTCCTTTGCCGCCTCGAGCACGGCTGTCGA
>DASTEX010000117.1:0-3412 GCA_035709185.1 Gemmatimonadales bacterium | reverse complement strand
TCAGCGTGGTGGTCGCCACTTTTCTCTTCTGCTATGGGTTCTTCCTGGTGATGCCGGTGGCGGGGCCGTACTACGAGTTCCCCCGTCCCCAGGGCGCCTTCGTCGACAACTGGGCGGCTCGCCTGGTGTATCAGGTGCTGTCTCAAGGCAGCTCCTACGGCGCTGCGTTCCCCTCATCTCACGTCGCAGCCACCGCGGCCGCGACGATCGCCACCTGGTCGGGATCCCGCCCCCTGGGCCTGGTGCTCCTGCTGCCAACCCTGTTGCTCACGGTGGGAGTGGTGTACTGCCAGATGCACTACGCGGTCGATGCGCTGGCGGGACTGCTGGTGCCGGTTCCGATTGCGATGCTGATCTACCGGCGGGCAGGCGGGCAGGCGGGCGGGCGAGCGGCCACGACGTCCGCATAACAAAGGCGGCCCGACGGGCCGCCCTGTTTTCGAGAATGACGGAGTGACAGGAACAGCCCGCCCGTCCGCCTGCCCGCCCATCCGCCTACTGGGTGACCGTAATCTTCGCCACCATTTTGTTCGCCAGGTGCGGCAGGCAATAGTACTTGTACTCACCCGCCGGGGTGTTCGCGAAACTCACGGTGTAAGTCCCGTTCGGCTCCACCACCAGCGGTCCTGCCAGGGGGCTCATCTGCTCCGGCATGCCGGCCGCGAGCGGCTCGGCCGCACCGGCCGGAATGCTGTCCGCCCAGAACTGCACGTTGTGCGGCCCACCCGAAACGTTATGGAAGACGACCTGGTCGCCCGCCTTGATGGTCAGCTGGTCGGGCACGTACTTATACGCGGTTCCCTCCAGCACCATGTTCACGTCGTGGCTGGCGCCACCGGCTGCCGCCGGGGCCGGAGCCGCAGCCGGCGCTTCCGGCTGAGCTGCCTGCTGCTGTTGTTCGCCGCCGCCACCACACGCGGCCAGGACCAGCGTCAGTCCCGCGATAGAAAGCTTCCGCATTGTCGTGCTGCCTCCCCTGTCGGTTCGCGTAGAGTCACGGGTCTTTCGCCGGCACCCGTATGCCTTGTGAACAGATTCACAAATGTAATAGTGCAATCGTGGAATGCCAGTATACCATATCTTTTGTAGTCTATGGCGCATCCCCCACCGCCCTGCCGTCAGCTGGGTCGTCAATGCCATGCCTTGAGCGTTACGCTCCGCGTCAGTGCTGACCTGGTGGACCCCAGCGCCGGCGATCACGAGGCCACCTGGCTCCTGGGCCACACTCAACGCATCTCCTTCCACGAGCTCTGGCGCAACCGGGAAGACCTTTTCGCCCGGGCCACCCTGCACATCCCCTGCCGGTATCTGTCGCAGACGCCCTCGGGCGCGCGCTGCACCGCGTGGGGCTACCAGGGCGTGGTCCCCGCTTCCCGCCCCGCCCCTCAGCCCCGTCAGGTGGGACCGGACCGATTCCGCGTTGTGGAGCGCGGCCGGCTGGTCGAACGGGAGCTCCGCCCCCCTCCCCAGCCGAAACGAGGGCTCACCGTTCTCAACAGCAATCCCTGCGCGGCCGCCCATTGCCGCACCTCGGATAACAGGGTCGGGGCAGCCTGCTGCCGGGATCTTCAGATCGAGATCATGTGCGATGAGACCTGGAGCCGTCAGGAACTCCTGATCCGGTCCCGGAAGCCGCCCTATCTCTGCAAGATCGAGCGGGAACGCCCGGACAGTCTGGAGGTAGAGGTGATCTCGGCCTGCGGATACCTGGGGTCCGACGGTGTCGCTTGCCTCCTTCATGGGCGCCGACGGCCCGACGGCCGGCACGCAAAGCCCGACTTGTGCCGTCGGTGGCCCAAGCCGACAAAGGATGAGACACTCCATCCCGGGTGTGTGTTCGCTAAGTAGTCGGAGACGATCGACGGCCTCCGGAAGCGGTTGGATTAGTGTTGTTAACTATCTAGCATGCACCAGCTTCGACCACCTTGGACTATCTTCGACTGCCTTCGACCGGGCTCACTCTCATGTGTGCAATCGCCCTCAGACCATCCGTCGTATAGATTGACAGCAGCCCCCGGGGCCCTGTAACCATGGCAGACGAACTCGAACGCCTGTACCAGACGATGTACGCGTCTGTGGTCCGGTTCCTTTACCGCAAGGTGTGGGACCAGGACCGGGCGGAAGATCTTGCCCAGGAAGTATTCATCCGCCTGATGGCGCACCGGCCCGAGAAGCCTCGGGCCTGGATTTTCGCCGTTGCATCGAATCTGGCCCGGGACGAAGCCCGGGCTGCCGTTCGCCGGAAGAAACACCTTACGCTGCTGACCAACGATCCGGTCACCCTGGCCCGCCCCGCCGTCAGCGCCGACGACGTGGTAGAACAGGAAGAAGAGCTGTCACAGGTGCAGTCCGCGCTCGATACCCTGAGCGCGCGTGATAAGGAAGTGCTTTTGCTGTGGGACGCTGGACTCAGCTATCAGGAAATCGCCCAGCAGACGGGTCTGGCGCTGGGGGCGGTAGGCACGACACTGGCGCGCGCGCGGCGCCGCCTGGTCGAGGCTTATGACCGTTCGGAGGCGAAGGAACGTGCGGCACATTCCTGAAGAGGAGCTCCATCCGTATCTGGATCAGGCGCTGAGCCGGTCCCAGTGTATTGAGATCGAGACCCATTTGGCGATCTGTTCCGCCTGCCGGCGGGACCGAGACGCCATCGCCGCTCTCCGCGACCGTACCACCCGCCTGCTCGGCCTCGCCGCTCCGGTGAGGGTGCGCGCCCCGGCGTGGACGGAGTTGGAGGGCGAGGCGATGGCTCGCCGACGGCGACGGCCCTGGCGGAGGGTCGGTGTGTGGGCCGCGAGTCTGGTCGGTGCGGTACTGGCAGGATGGGGTCTCAGAACAACCTTCACATATCAGTATCCGGTTGCCGTGACGTCCTTGCCTGAGGCCAGGACGATCTTCGTCGTGAATCCGGCTCCGGTACCGGTACAGACCATTTCGGCCGACCCGAGCCGGGAAGTGGCCCGGTTCGACGATGTACAGGGCGTCCGCCTGGTGAGTCGTCCGCCCCGCCCGGCGAATCCGCCGACACCCGCGCCCGTCACTCCACCCGCACTGGATCTCCCGAGCGAGTGGAGCGTGGTGACGATGGACGAGGCCGCCCGGGCCAGCGACGGCCTGGTGCCGCAGGTAGCCGAGCTCCCGATCGTTCAGGTGCAGATGCGCCGGGTCGCCGAAGGACGCCCGTTGGTGCTGGTGACCCAGACCGAGCCCGGCGGCAATCGCATCTTCACCATCGAAGGACCGGTCAGTGAAGTCCGGAGCCTTCTGGGTGGCCCGTTCCGCTCCGGCGGCCTCCAGGCCAGTGATCCGTCGCGATCGCTCCCGGATTACCTGGAAGTGAACGGACGGGTGCAGCGCTCCGGCCGGCTGCTGGCGGTCTTCGGCCGATTAACGGCGGATTCGCTCAATGCAC
>DASTEX010000116.1:0-16196 GCA_035709185.1 Gemmatimonadales bacterium | reverse complement strand
TTCAAGATCCCCAAGGGACTCACCATCCTGGACGAGCTTCCCAAGACGGCAACCGGGAAAATTCAGAAGTACGTCTTGCGGGGCGGACGCGCCGCCATCGCAGCCCAATAAGTCAGCCGTTAGCCGAAGGTGGTTGAGACTCTACCGCTCCTTCTCATCCTGTCCGCCTGATTCCGGCTTTCGAATCGCGCGAATCCAGGTGATGTCAGGAACTCTCTGTTCCCTGGTATCGCAGTGGGGCTGCAGCACCACCCGGGTGGTATGCGCACCAGTCTGGAGCAGCAGGAATATGCCGTCCCGCCACTTGACCGGGAACCATCGACTCGACTCCAGCTCAGGGTACAGCCAGGAAGACTCGGGACGAATCCGGGCTTCTTCGCTCATGACCGCCGCCAGCCGGCAGAAGAGAGCGGCGACGGCTTCAGGTCAAGCAACGACTCGCAACCTCTGTTCCGTTTCAACCGCGGGCCTCCAATGACCCGTCCGCGACCCGAACGGGTTCCCATTGTGGACCGAACTTCACAGCGGCGCTATCACCCACCCATGTGAACAGTTAGGCCATGAGAAATCCGGGAGGCAGCTGCACCGGGATAGGGCAATCAGCGGTCAGCGGTCAGCCGTCGGCTGTCAGGGGTCACTGTCAGCGGCTCGACAGTGAGCTCCCGGGAGGCTCGCTGCATATCCTGACGGGGGGAAACCCCCCTGGACGGGCCGGATCGGCCGACGACTGACGGCTGATAGCTGATAGCTGGTAGCTAAGTATTACGCCCGGCGCTCTCCCGGTGCACATTAGTCTTCCCTGGATTCACCAGAACTATCCATTTCCGGAGGTGCTTCATGACCGTCGCGACCGAGCTCCGACCCCAGATCGAATCGGCCAACCGCCAGTTCATGGCCGCGTTCAAGCAGGGTGATGTGGCTGCCATTGCCGCCTTGTATACCGAAGCCGGGCAGCTGCTGCCGCCCAACAGCGACTTCGTCAGTGGCCGGGAGGCGATCCGCGCTTTCTGGGGAAATGTCCGCAGCCTCGGCATTGCCGATGCCCGGCTGGAAACCATCGAGGTCGAAGAGCACGGCGACACCGCGATCGAAATGGGCCGCTTCACTCTCTTCGCCGAGGATGGCTCACAGCTGGATGGGGGCAAATACCTCGTGATCTGGAAAGTCGAAGATGGTGCCGTAAAGCTGCACCGGGACATCTGGACCAGCAGCCGGCCCGCTGCGTGAGGGCCTTCCGCACGGAGTTCCTCGGTGGTGCTTTGGTGGCCCTGGGGTTGCTTCTACTCCCGAGCCCGGTCGGAGCGCAGCAACCCTACGAGCTCGTCATTCTCAACGGCCGGGTCATCGATCCCGAGTCGGGACTCGACGCGGTGCGCTCGATCGGTATCCGGGGCGGCCGCATCGAGACCATTACGGCGGGAGCTCTGTCGGGACGGGACACCATCGACGCGGGCCAACTGGTCGTCGCCCCCGGTTTCATCGACCTTCACGCGCACTGGCAGACCCCCGCCAGCTACGACTTCATGGCGCTCGACGGCGTCACCACCGCGCTCGAGCTGGAAGGTGGCGCCTTCCCGGTGGCCCCCTGGTATGAGTCCCGGATTGGAAAGGCCCGAATTCATTTCGGCGCCTCGGCCAGTCACGGTGGAGCCCGGAGCCGGGCCATTCGCGACTCGGCCGCCATCGTCCGGGCGCTGGCGTCTGCCCGAACTGCCCAGGACTCGCTGGAGGCCTCCCGCCCGCACCTCTACCGCAAGGCCTCGGTCGATGAAATCCGTCAGATGCAGACGCTGCTCGACCAGCAGCTGGCCGCCGGCGCTCTCGGACTGGGATTCGGAATCAACTACACCCCGGGTGCCGGCCGGGAGGAGATCTACCGGATCTTCGCCCTGGGAGCGAGCCGGGGTGTGGCCGCCTTCGTGCATCACCGGGGTGGCGGGGAGCAGCACCGCGGCGGGATGATGGACTCGATGCAGGAGCTGATCGCCAATGTCGCCACCACCGGCATCAGCCTCCACATCGTCCACATCACCAGCAGCAGCCAGGGACAGACCCCGCTGGCACTGGAGCTGATCGACAGCGCCCGGGCCCGCGGGCTGGATATCACCACCGAGCTGTATCCCTATGAGGCCGCCAGCACCAGCATCCAGGCCGCCATCTTCGATCCCGGTTTCCGGGAGCGGCTCGGCATCGATTACCAGGACCTGCTCTGGCCCGCCACCGGCGAACGGCTCACCGCGGAGAGCTTCGAGCGCTATCGTCGGACTGGCGGCATGGTGGTCGCCTTCGTCATCCCACCCGAGGCGCTCAAGGCGGCACTGGTCCATCCGGGAGTGATGATCGCCAGCGACGGCGTGCCGCTCATCAACGGGCAGGGCCACCCTCGCGGCATCGGCACCAATGCCCGGGTCCTGGGCCGGTACGTGCGGGATGAGCAGTGGCTCTCGCTGACCGAAGCCATCAGCAAGATGACGCTGCTGCCGGCGCGGCGGCTGGAGCAGTGGGTGCCGCAGATGCGTAGCAAGGGCAGGCTCAAGGTTGGCGCCGACGCGGACATCACCATCTTCGACCCGGCCCGGGTCATCGACCGGGCGACCTACGAAAAGCCGGCTCTGCCGTCCGAGGGCATCGCCCATGTGCTGGTGAACGGAGTCCGGGTGGTGCGCGACGGAAAGCTGGTGGACCAGGTCACTCCAGGCCAGGCCATCCGGCGTGATTCCGGGCCACGCTAGTTGATCCATGGTGCCGCTGGCGAGTCACGAAGTCCGCTGGTTCTTCGAGGGCGGCGTCCACCAGCATCTCCCGCTGAAGCAATGGTTCGAAACCGTGACGCCGCTCCCCCGCCCGGATGGCCTGCCGGGTCCCGAATGGACGGGCCGCCAGGGCGATCAGCCGGATATCTATCTGCTGATTCCGGGCAGCACCGACCTGGGTATCAAGTGGCGCGAGGGGGAGCTGCAGATCAAGGGCCGGGTTGCTGCTCTCGGCGCACAATTATTCGCCGGCCGTCACCAGGGAGTGGTTGAGCGCTGGATCAAGTGGTCGTATCGCGATCTTCCGGAGCCATGGCGAAGGCTGTTTGTCACCCCGGCCGGGAACGGCCTGATCGCCGTCCCGGTGCGAAAGATCCGGGCCCTGCGGAAGCTCCGGCTCGACTGGTTCACCGGAACCGCCCACGAAGTCGCGGCTGATACGCCGGTGGATCGCGGCCTCGCCATCGAGCTTACCGACCTCGAGTGTAACGGGAAGGCCTACTGTTCTCTCGCCTTCGAGGCCTTTCCCGACGACTCGGGTATCCACCTCGCTTTCACGCGAGCAGTGGGGCAGTTCCTTGACGGGCTGGAGACGGAACTGCCGCTGGCGGGTTCCCTGTCCTACCCGGCCTGGCTGCTTCAGAAGGTATGAATGGCAGGCGGGCAGGCGGGCGGTACGACTGAGCACCGAGCACTCAGTACAAAGCACTCAGTACGAGCACTCAGTACCGAGCACCCAGTACCCAGTACAGTACTCGGCACCCGGCACCCGGCACTCGGCACCCCTACTGACAGATTTCCCGCTGCCGCTGTGCCTCCTGGAGCACCGCCCGAAGCGACGGGTCGACCCGCCGTTCGGCGAGCTTCCACACTCCCTCGGGCCCCGCGAGCACGAACTCACGGAGCGTGGTCGCGGGCTCGCCCGGTTCCGCCTCGAGCCATAACGCGGCCGTCAGCGCCCCCCATTTCCGATCGAACGGGCCCCACGAGAGATCGGCGGTGAGCTTCGCCGCCTGCTCGGCCGAGGCGCAGGCCAGCGCGGCCAGCCGCGCAACCAGGCGCGGCTCCAGCTCCGCCAGTCGCTCCTTCGCCCGGGCCGATGGCTGACCCCCGGCGGCGCGCCACTGGTCGGACATCGAGAACCAGTTGCCCATCCCTTCGCTCCAGATTTCCAGCAGTGCGGCCCGAAGCGGGGTCCCGGCATCGTACGGATGAGCCTGGAGCCAGGCCTTCTGCAGGAGATGGGTGTACTCATGACGGAAGAAGCGGTCAGCCCGCTCGACCGTCCTGCCCGCGTCACCATAGATCGACTGCAGCTTCGACAGGTCGAGGCCGATGGTCGTCCGGTTGCCGGGCGCGGTGAAGGCGTCTTCCCCGCCCCGGTTGCCCAGGATGATTTGCACCTCGGACGGCGGCTTCACCGGGTGGAACGGCGCCGCCAGGCGGGGAATTTCCTGCTCCCACACCGGCAGTCTCGTACCAAAGAGCTCGGCCCATGCCCGGTCCTGCTCCGAAAGCGGTTTCCGGATTGGGAGCACCGCCCGGAAGTCGCCGGGTGAGAGTCGCGCCCGCAGCAGGGACAGCCACGCTTCGGTAGCGGCTCCGGAATCGGTGACTCCGACCACGAGTTGAAGACGCGGTTCGGGGCTCTGGATCAGAAGCAGGACGGCAGCCAGGGCAAGCATGAACCGAAGTCGGCTAAGGTTTGCGGTTCAGTGAATCCAGCAGCCGCACGAACCTCGGGTGATGCCGGACGCCCTGGAAGATGTCGGGGGACCGGATGCGGCTCAGCTCTTCTTCGCGGCGCCGGGCCGACTCCTCCAGCAGGTCCAGGATCCGCTCGAGGTCCTGGGTATGCGCATAAAGCGTCGCCAGCCGGAACCGGGGGAACTCGGGCCGTTGCTCGAGGGCTGCCAGTCCCGCCTTTGCCTCCGCGGTACGACCGGCCTGAAACAGCAGGTGCACCCGGAGCCCGAGCAGGTTGAGGTTCCGCGGATCGAGCTCGAGGGCCCGGGCCGACGTCGCGAGGGCATCATTCAGCCGGCCGACATTGGAGTACTGGTTGGCCAGATTGGTGAGGACGAGCACATCGTCCGGAGCGATCGCTCTCGCCTTCTCCATGACCGCCAGCGCCTCGTCCTCCCGGCTCAGCATGGTCAGCACCGCCGCATAGTTGCTCCAGGAACCCGGGTGCAAGGGGTCGAGCTCCGTCGCGCGGCGAGCCGAGGCCAGGGCCTCGTCCCCCCGGCTGCTGCGCGCCAGAAACAGGGCGCGGAACTGAAGCGCCCGCGCATCGGAGGGATTGAGCTCGAGCGCTCGGCGATAATGGGCATCGGCGCTGTCCGGGCTCCAGGCCAGGAACTCGGCCAGTCGCGCCAGGGCCAAATGGGCTTCCGGGGTCTCGCCTAACGCCAAGCCGCGCCGGGCCAGCGTATCCGCCCGGGCCCAGGCCTGCTCCCGGGGCACCCATCCGAACGCGGCCTGCCACAGCAGGATGTAGGCGAGCGCCCCGTGGGCCCGGGCATAACGCGGATCGCGCTGGAGCGCCTGCTCCAGCAGCGTCGCGCTGGTGGCATAGTTCTCGGGCGAGGGCGTGCGGAAGGTATGCAACGCACGGAGCAGCATGCGGTAGGCCTCGGGGTCCCGGGTCTCGTGGGCCGACGCGCCCCAGAAGTTCCCCGCCAGCTCGATCTGCAGCTTCTTCGCAATGGCCGCCGAGATCTCGTCCTGGACCGCGAAGATGTCGTCGATCGTGCGGTCGTAGGTTTCGCTCCAGAGGTGATAGCCGGTGCTGGCCTCGATCAGCTGCGCCGTGATCCGCACCCGGGGCCCGCCGCTCCGGACGCTGCCTTCCAGCACGTGGGTCACGTTGAGCGCCCGGGCGATCGAGTCGATCGGCACTTCCTTGTTCCGGAACGCGAATGACGAGGTCCGCGCGGCCACGTTGAGTCCCGGCACCTGGGCCAGCACGTTCAGCAGCTCCTCGGTCACCCCGTCCGCGAAGTAATCGTTGGTGCTGTCATCGCTCAGGTTGAGGAACGGCAGCACCGCGATGGCCGGCGGCGCATCGGACGGACGCGAAGGCGGACCACCCGGGAGCGCCAGGTACGCCAGTGCGACCACGAGAGCCAGGAACCCGATCACGCCGACGGCGATCACCCGACGGCGCATGGGACTGACGTGAACTGCTGGGGCAGCGGCCGATGCTGCAGGCGGTGGTGGCGCCGGTGCTGCTGTGGTCGGCGGAGGCAGGGCCGGCGCCACGACGGGCGTATATAAACGAATTTCCTCGGCCAGTCTCGCCGTCTCGGGCGATGGTTTGACTCCCATTTCCTGGTCGAGCCGGCGCTCCAGATCCTGGTAGACGTCGAGGGCGCCGGCCCGCTCTCCCGACCGGGCCAGCAGTGTCATCACCTGCCGCGCACCGGCCTCGGCCAGCGGATCGATCGCCTGGGCCCGGCGGGCCCACAGAATGGCGGCGCCGAGCTCACCCCGCGCGGCATCCCGTTCACTCAGGGTCCACGCCGCACGGACGGCGCTCCGGGCCAACTCGGCCCGCTGATCCTCGATCCACCGTTCGAGTTCGGGCGCCTCCTCAACGAAGAACCCGGGGAGGAATTCGCCCCGATAGAGCTCGACCGCCTCTTCCGTGCGGCCGGACTCCAGTGCTTCGCGGAACCGGACGGCATCGCAGGCCATATTCGACGGCTCAACTCCCACTTCCCAATCCGAACGAGTTACTACGACATCGTCGCCCAGGCTGGTGCGAAGGAAATGGAGCGACTGCCGGAGTGCGTTGCGGGCTCGTTCCTGGCTCGATTCCGGCCAGAGAAGGGCCAGCAGCCGATCGCGAGTCACGAATGAGCCCGGAGCGGCCACCCGGAGATACACCAGGAGAGCGAGCCGCTTGGGCTGACTGAGGACCGAACGCACATCGGCTCCGTCCCGACGCAATTCGGTCGCGCCGAACGTCGTGAGTTCGATCATGAGAGGGGGGAAGAGACCAGCGGCACTGTCGTTATCCCGAAGATAACGGCCCCGTGAGGGACGGGTAACTCGGGCTTCCTATTGTCGTGCGCGTTGGCCGGCGGGGAGCCGGTCCAGACCACCGACAGGGGGAGCTATGTACGGCATGGTGTCGAAGTCGCAATGGCGGATGGCGATCCAGTTACTGATGGCGGGTACGATGATCGGCTGTGGGGCCGACCAGGGAACCGGCCCCAACCCCGGCCCGGCGCCGGTGGCCTCGGTCCGGGTGGAACCGAAGGAGGGAGTCTGGACCGGCTCGCTCAACGTGGGGCAAACGGTTCAGCTGCGGGCGCGGCCGCTGGCGGCGGACGGTCACGAGCTTCCGGCCGGATCGACCCTCTGGAGCAGCAGCGACCCGTCCGTGGCCAGGGTGAGCACCACCGGCGTGGTGAAGGGCCTGGCCGAGGGCTCGGTGGAGATCAGCGCAAAGACGGGCGGAAGGACGGGCCGGGTGCTGGTCATGGTGACCGCCGATCCGGCTCCTCCGGCTGCCGTGGCCCTGGTATCGGTATCGCCCAACGCGTCCGTGATGGAGGTTGGGGAAACCCGGGCGTTCATGGTGCGCGTGTTCGACGCCAGCCAGAACGAGTTGTTCGGCCGCAACGTCACCTGGAGCACCACGACACCCACCAGGATTGAAGTAGGACCCCTCGGAGTGGCCCGGGCGAAGGCAGCGGGCTACGCCGAGATCGTCGCCACGGTGGAGGGGAAAACCGGGACCGCGTCGGTCACCATTCCGGCGCCGCAGCCTCCTCCGGCGCCGGTCCGGTTCGTGATCGTGCAGCCGGGGCTGACCTCGGTGCTGGTGAACCAGTACGTGCAGCTCAATGCCGTGACCCTGGGAGAGAGCGGCGGCGTGCTGAGCGGCAGGAAGGTCACCTGGACCAGTGAGAACCCAGCGATCGCTGAAGTGGATTCGCTGGGCGCAGTGGAAGGCAGAGCGAAGGGGAAGGTCCGCATTCGCGCAACCAGCGAAGGCGTGGTGGGCTACGCCACGATCGAGGTGCGCGAGCTACCGGCCCAGCCGATCCTGAGCTATTACCTGGCGGGAACCGAGTCATCGCGGACGCCGAACATCGAGATTGGCACGGGCAGCTGGACCGCTCCCGACGGCAAGGTGTTCGATGTGTACTACCTGGTGCGCGGTGGTCTGCTGGAGCTCAACTACGATCTGAGCCGGTACCGGCAGAGCTTCACGGTCGAGATCCGGCTGGCGGGCGCCGGTCCGGACGATGTGCCGGCCGACATCCAGGCGATCACCGACGCCGGCAGTCTGCTCTACGACTTCGAAACCGGCAGGCCGATCCTCAAGTCCGACACCTGGCCGCGACCCGAGTATCGGGCCGAAGCTGCCGGCGCCGGCGAGTATGTGATCGCCCAGCCGGTGATGGGCCAGCCGAGCCAGCGGTGGCTCTGGGTGATTGACTGAACTACGGCGGAAAGGGACTGGCGGCCGTCCTGGGATCGTCGTAAGGTTGATCACCGGCCTTCACGAGGCACAGCATGCGCACCGCCCTTCTCCTCGGCTCACTTGGTCTGCTGGTTCTGCCTTCCGCCGCCCCGGCCCAGGGTGACCCGTCCGGAGCGCACACCAGCCGCGTGGTGGTCAGCGGCGGTCTGGGTTGGGGCGTCCAGGTCACCGGCGGATACCTCCGCGCCGAGTATCAACTGACCGGCATCGAGCGGGTCGTGGGAGTACGGGCTCAGCTCGGCACCTTCTGGGGTCCCCGCCAGAACTTCTCGACTCCCGGGATCATCTACGGCGAGGGCAGCCAGTTCTTCGGCACCACCCGGCTGGCCAGCGTCGATATCGGTCTGACCGGATCGGTGAGCCCCTGGCCCCGGGGAAGGTTCTCCCCCTACTTGTTAGGCGGTGTGGGAGCGGTTCACCGCTGGAGCCGGGATCGCGGGTTGTTCTTCGACCAGGAGGGGAACCCGATTTCCGATCCGCAGACGATATCCCGGACCCGGGGGGATCTCACGCCGATCTGGGGTGGCGGAGTACGGTTCCGGCTGGGCGATCAGCGGGTCCAGATCGAGGGACGACGTTACAGTGAGACCACGACCATCGGTATCGGCACCGCGATCACATTCTGACCTGATCGCCCGGCCACGGTTTCCCCCGGCGCCCGGAGCGGTGGCCGGGGGATTTCCTTTCCCGTGAGCCTGGGGATCGAGATCTGGAGCGGCGGCCAGACCGGAGTGGATCGCGCCGCGCTCGACCTGGCGATCGAGCTCGGATTACGCTGGGGAGGCTGGATACCCCTGGGACGCCTGGCCGAAGACGGCACCATCCCGGATCGATACGACCGGCTGCGCGAGAGCGACTCCCGCGACCAGCGGGTGAGAACCCGGCTCAACGTTCGCGATACCGATGCCACGCTGGTGCTGCGCTGGGGGCCCGCCACCGGCGGCACGGCCCATACCATCGAAGTCGTCGTCGAGCTGGGCCGGCCTTGGTGCGACATTGACCTGGTTTCCCTGAGCCGGGAACAGGCGGCCGCGAAGCTGCTGGAGTGGTTGAAGCCGCAGCCGCCGCGCCTCCGGCTGAATGTGGCCGGCCCGCGGGCCAGCGAGGCACCGGAGGTCTACCGCGCGGCGCTGGAAGTGTTGCGGCAGGCCTTCACAGCAGTCCTGGATACCGGGAAGTGAATACTGATGGACTGTAACGCCTGCTGCGAAAGCGATGGGCGCTGGCTCATCGCCTTTCAACTCACTGTTACACTAGTCCCGGGTGTTTGCCGCTCGCCAGGGAGGGATCGTGCCGGTTCACCTGATAGTGCTTCCTTTGCTTCAGGCAGTTCTTCCCTCCCCTCAGCCGGTCATCGCTGTCACCCGGGTCAATGTGATCGATGTCGCCCGTGGGATCGCGCTGCCGGACCAGACGGTGATTGTCGGCGGCGGCCGGATCCAGGTGGTAGGGCCTTCCTCCAACGTCCCGATCCCGCGAGGAGCGCGCGTGATCGATGGCCGGAGCGGACATCTCATTCCCGGCCTGTGGGACATGCACGTCCATCTGCACATGGCCGGGAGGAGTGCGCTCGGCCTGTACCTCGCTGCCGGGGTCACCGGCGTGCGCGACATGGGTGGCGGCTTCGAGACCGTCCGGGGATGGCGCGACAGCATAACGGCCGGCATGCTGCCAGGCCCGCGCATCGAAATGACCGGTCCGCTGGTCGAAAACCGCGGCTGGCGGGATGCCGTAGCCGGGATGCTGCGGAAGAGTGGCGATACGGCGACAGCGGAGGAGATCGCGTCCCGGAGCGGCATTGGCGGTCCGGACGACGTTGCCGCGGTTGTGGACCAGGCACTGGCCCTCGGGATGCGGTTCATCAAGCTCCGCAACGACCCGCCCCCCGCAGCGTATTTCGCCCTGCTCCGCGAGGCCCGGCGGCGGGGACTCGGCGTGGTGGGCCATCCTCCCGCGCGGACCAGTCTGGCCGCTGCGGTAGACTCGGGTCAGGCAAGCCTGGAACACAGCCTCATCAGCTTCCGCAATGGGAAATTTCACTCTGCCCTGGATCTGATGACACCCACCGAGCGTACCGACTTCATCCGACGACTGGTTGAGCACCGGACCACGCTGGTCCCGACCCTGGTTGCGGGGCTGGCGTATCGGCGTACTCCCGACAGCGTGGCGCTGGCGATCGTTGCCGACAGCGCCGGCCGGCTCGACCCGCGGCGCCGCTACGTTTCGCCGAAGCTCGCGTGGCACTGGCGACGACAGATCGAGATGAAGCAGTTCGAAGGCCCGGATTCGACCGACTGGGCCGGCCTCCACCGGCAAACCTCGGCCTGGCTCCGGATCTTTGATTCGGCTGGAGTGTCCCTGCTGGCCGGGACCGACCTGGCCGTGCCGCTGGTCTATCCCGGCTTCTCGCTGCACGACGAGCTGGAGCTGCAAGTGCGGGACGGCGGCCGCACGCCGGCGAGGACCCTCCGGGGCGCCACCCTCGGTCCGGCAGAGTTTCTCGGACTGGCTGGCGAAACGGGCACCATCGAGGCCGGCAAAGTGGCGGACCTGGTCCTGCTGGAAGGCAACCCGCTCGAGGATATCACCCAGGTCCGCCGGATCCGGGCAGTGATCCGGAATGGGAGAGTGTTCGACCGTTCTGAGCTCGATGGGCTGCTGCGGCAGGGAGTGCAGGACTGAGGATGAGCAGTACTCAGTACTCAGTACTCCAAGCTCTAAGTCCTCAAGTACGGCTTTATGACTGCCTCCACCCGTTCCCTGAGCCACCTCTCCGGCTTTCCTTCCCGGTAGATCGCCCAGGTCAGGAGTGCGCCGCTCAAGGTACTCTCCACGGTGAGCGCCAGCGCTTTCGGGTCGGTGATCTTCCGCAATTCTCCCGCTGCCACTGCAGCGGCGATCAACCGCTCCAGCCCCGTGCGGGTGGCGCGGGAGCTGGCCAGGAGATGGACCCGGAACTCGGGATCGGTGACGTCGATCTGAAGGTAGGCCAGATTGCGCGCCAGGGCCTCGGGCGACGGGGCCAGCTCCGCGAGGCACTCCGCGTAGGCGCGCAGGGTGGCCAGCGGTGATTTGTGGCGGCGGGCCAACTCCTGGAGAAACTCATCCCCCGAGCCGGCCCAGGCCTGCGACAGCTTGAGCAGCAGCTCGCGCTTCGACCCGAACCGCTGCACCAGCGCCCCCGCCGTCACTCCGGCTTCCGCGGCGATTTCGGAAAGGGTCAACTCCCCCGGCCCCAGCCGCTGCATCGCGCGGTGGGTCGCCGCAAACACTTCCTCGTCGCTGACCTTCCGGGGCCGTGGGCTCATGATCTTGCGCGAAACTAAACCGTCGTTTAGTATAGTAACTAAATGTCGATTTAGTATAGCCCACAAGCGGGACCGGCAACAGGAGGCCACATGCGGACAGTTACCTACGGCGCGGCCTGCAGCCTGGACGGGTTCATCACCGGACCCGGCGGCGCGATGGACTGGCTCCAGTTTACCCGGGACGCGCAACAGCTCATCGGGGAATACTGGCCCAAGATCGATACCATCCTGATGGGACGGAAGACCTGGGAAGTGGCCGCGGCCAGCGGCCAGGGTGGCGGAGGAGAGTCATCCGGTATCCGCAGCTATGTCTTCTCCCGCTCGCTCAAACACCTCTCCCAGCCGGGGGTGGAACTGGTGCGCGACGACGCCGGCGGATTCGTGCGCCGGCTCAAGCAGCAGCCGGGGAAGGACATCTGCCTGATGGGTGGCGGCGAGCTGGCGAGCACGCTGCTGGCGGCGGGCGTGGTCGACGAGGTCGGCCTCAACATCCATCCCGTGCTGCTGGGCGCCGGCATACCGATGTTCGTCAATCCGGGACGGCGGGTCCCGCTGGAGCTGCTGGAGTCGAGGAAGATGGAGGGCGGATGCGTCCTGGCCCGGTATCGGGTGAAAGCCGACGGGGAGTAGCCGAGCCTGCCAGGCCGGTGGAGATTGGGATCATGCTGAAATCCCGATCGTCGGCCTGGACCGCGGCGGGCGCGACGCTCATCTGGGGCGTATTGCTGGGCACCATTATTCTCGGGGCCGGGGGCCGCTTGGCCATGCGGATCGTGGCCGAACGGACCACCGGAACTTCGGGCTTCACGTTAGGTGGCACGGCCACCGTGGTTTTTCTCGGCCTGGCCAGTGGATTATTGGGTGCGCTCATCCTCCTTGCTGCCAGGATGCTGCTCCGCCGGTGGCCGCCGGCCACCACGGTGGTGTACTGGACATTGTTGATCGCGATCAGCCTGCGAGGCCTGCGACCGGTCGATCCACTCCGTGCCACGGTCTTTCTGCCGCTGATCGTGGCGTTCGGCACGTTGCTGCAGTGGCGCACCTGGCACTATCGCCGCCTCCTCCCACCGACCGGTGCTGCGCGATGACCGCCGGGCGCTCCCCGCTGTACTGGATCCTCCCGCTGGCCTTCGCGGTTATGGGCCCCATATCGTGCCACTCGGCGGACGGCCCCGTGGTGCTCGATCAACCGGCGGACCTGAAGGCCACTGCCGCGGCACTCTACGACAGCTACACCACAGCCCTTACCGAAGGACGGCCGGAGGCTCTGAGCGGCTACTATCATCCGGACGGCGCCATCCGGGTCATCAACGGATCCACCCGGCGGGCCACCCGTGCAGGACTCGACAGCAGCTACCGGTCCGGATGGAATCCGCCGGCGTTCTTCGCCTGGGACAGTCTCACGTTCGACTCGATCGCCCCCGGCAAGGTCATCGTGACGGGGACATTCCGCTGGGTGGAGCAGGGAAAGCGTGATACCACTCACTGGCTCTACGCCGCACTGCTCCAGGCAGCTCAGTCGGGGCTCGCCATCCGCTTCGAACACGAAACTCTCAAGCCGTCCGCCGTCAGCCGCTAGCACTCTTCATTCTTGCTCGCTGCTCCAGCTTCGGTTCGCCCAGCCGCTCCACCCATTCAGCGAACCCGGGCGTCGGGCCCCGCCAGCGCAGTTCGTCCACGTCGCTGAACAGCGGCGCATCGCTCCGAAGGGTGGCGAGGTTCTTGAAAAGCAGGGCCCGGTCGCGGTCTTCCTTGAGAATCTCCGGCGGAAAATCCTCGATCCTGCCATGCCGGCGAATCAGCCGGGCCGCGGTCGCCACCCCGATGCCGGCAATGCCGGGATAGCCATCGGCGCTGTCCCCCACCAGGGCAAGGAAGTCGGGAATCAGGACCGGAGGCACCCCGAACTTCTCGATCACCCCGGCCTCGTTGCGGATGGTCTTCCGGAGCCGGTCCACCTGCACCACCCGGTCGCCGCTGACGCACTGCGCCAGATCTTTGTCCGGGGTCCAGATGCAGACCTGTTCCACCCGCTCGTCGGCTGCGGCGATCCGGGCAGCCGAGGCCAGCGCGTCATCGGCCTCGAGCTCCACCATGGGCCAGACGGCCACTCCCATCGCAGCCAGCGCCTCTTCCAGCGGATGGAACTGCGCCAGCAGTGCGGGGTCCATTCCCGCGCCGGTCTTGTATCCCGGCCACAGATCATTCCGGAAGGACTCGATCACGTGATCGGTGGCCACACCCACGTGAGTGGTTCCGGTCTCGACCATCTGGAGAACACCGTTCAGCACCCCGATCACGGCGCCGAAGGGACGGTCCTGGCCCTGGTGGAAGCGGCGCAGGCCGTAGAACTGGCGGAACAGCTCGAAAGTGCCGTCGAGGAGGTGGACCTGCATCGCTGAAAGGTACTCGATGCGGAGTACTGGGTACTGGGTACTGAGTACTCAGAGGATTGGAAACCATCTTCGACCACCTCGACCATCTTCGACCAGCCATCTCGGTTGACACTCCCTGAATCGGGCCGTAACGTCGACCCGAAGGTCGAACGCATCGGGGGTCTCCATGACAGTCAAAAAGATTCGCGCCCTCGCGGTGGCCGCGGGGGTGTTCTTCACCACTTCGTGTCAGCATCAGGCCGAACCTACCGGTCCCGAGCGACCGGGAACGCCCCAGTCGGCGGTCCAGCAACTGCCGGCACAAGCCCAGCGGGCGGCCTGGTTCCGGCGGGTCAGCCCGGACGTGATGGCGCTGCCGGGAACCGTATTTGCCGATGACGACGAACGGACCGGACTGCTGGTCTTCGGCGTGGAGCATGATGACGTCATTCCTGGCGTCCGGGCCGTGCTGGCACGTCTCGGGGTACCGCCCTCGTCCTACCGGATCGTGATCACCGAGCCAGTACACTTCATGGACGATCTGCGCGACGAGTACCGTCCCACCCTCGGCGGAATTCAGATTGCTTTCAAGAGCTTCGTCTGTACCCTGGGCTTCAATGTCTCCTCTGCCGGCGTGGCATCATTCATCACCAACTCCCACTGTTCCAGCCGGATCGGGACGGCCGACGGGACCGATTACTTCCAGCCGGTCAAAGTGGTTCCGCCCCAGTTCGCCCAGATCATCGCGGATGAAGTGGCTGATCCGGCTTACTTCACCGGCGGGGACTGTTCGCGGGGGAAGAGGTGTCGCTACAGCGACGCCGCCCGGGCGGCCTACCGGGCCGGCATCAGCTCAGACCGGGGCGAGATCGCCCGGACTTCGGGGGCGAACAACGGCTCGCTCACGGTCGTGGGAGACTTTACGATCACCGAGCAGGGCAGCTACAGCGGCACGACGCCCACTCTGCACAAGGTGGGGCGCAGCACCGGTTGGACATCCGGCTCGCTCGGCGGAACCTGTCTCACGATCAATCCTTTCGGCTCCAACGTCCAGCTGCTCTGCCAATACGCGGTGGAAGGCTCGGGCGGCACCACGATGGCGGATGCGGGAGACAGCGGCTCTCCGGTTTTCCAGGTCCTGAGCGGCACCAACGTCCGCCTGGTTGGGATCCTCTGGGGCGGGCTGAACGATGGCAGCAACTTCTATTTCAGTCCCTTCTCGGCCATCGAGAGCGAACTGGGGACCATGACGGCGACCCATCCGTAGGCAGTCGAAGGCATCGGAGAGAGTCGAAGGCGGTCGAAGACGGGAAATCACCTTCGACCATCTTCGACCATCTTCGACCGTCTTCGACGCCGGTCAGGTCAACGGAGAAAGTCGCGCAGTGAAGTGCCGCAACGCCGGCGCCTCCCACTCCATCCGGTACCCCGGTATTTCCTCCCGTTGCTGGTACACGTGCAGCACCACTTCCGCCACGTAGTCCGCATGGCTCTGGGTGTAGGACCGCCGGGGAAACGCCAGGCGCACCAGGTCCATCGGCGCGGGCCGCTCGATGCCGTCGGTTCCGCGTCCGAACATCACCGTTCCGATCTCGACGCCCCGGACTCCGCCCGCCAGGTACAGCGCATTGTTGAGCGCCCACGCCGGGTACTGCAACGGCGGGATCTGCGGCAGCGCGGCCCGTCCGTCGATATAGATGGCGTGCCCGCCAGTCGGCTCCACGATCGGAACCCCGGCCTTCACCAGCTTCTCTCCCAGGTAGGCGATGGAGCGGACCCGGTACCGGAGATAATGCGGATCCAGGGCTTCGTAGAGGCCCTGCGCGATCGCCTCCAGGTCGTATCCCGCCAATCCGCCATACGTCGGGAAGCCCTCGGTGAGGATGAGCATGTTGCGGCAGCGGAGCGCGAGGGCATCGTCGTTGAGCGCAAGAAACCCGCCGATGTTGGCCATCCCGTCCTTCTTAGCGCTCATGGTACAGCCATCGGCACAGGCGAACATCTCCCGCGCAATCTCGATCGGCGTGCGATCGCCCTGGCCGTCTTCCCTGGTGCGGATGAACCAGGCGTTCTCGGCGAACCGGCAGGCATCGAGGATGAAAGGACTGCCGTGCTCCCGGGCGATCGCACTCGCGCCGCGGATGTTGGCCAGGCTCACCGGCTGGCCGCCGCCGGAATTGTTGGTCACCGTCATCATCACGGCAGGGATCCGGCCGGAACCGGCCTGCGCGATCACTTCGCGCAGCGCGTCGAGGTCCAT
>DASTEX010000115.1:0-2084 GCA_035709185.1 Gemmatimonadales bacterium | reverse complement strand
GAAAGTTGGGGCGGAACAATGGTGCCTCACCGCAGGATCCGACGCCCAGATTTAGCGCCGGATCCTGGCTTTGTCGAATCGGGCCCCGGTCCTGGAATGGCCGGGCGGGCTGGTTGCTGCAATCCGCATCCGCGAGATAAGTTCTCCGCCCTCACCCAGCCGCTCTGAACCCGCAGAGACCATGACCGGGAGGCCCGATGTCCCGCAGCGCTCGTATCGTCCTCGCGCTGCTGGCTGGTCTGGTCGGGGGCATCGCGCTCGCAGCGGGCGGCGTCCCGGCGTCGGCCCCGCCTCTCGTCGCGCTGGGCCTGGTCGGGGATCTCTGGCTCAACGCCTTGCGGATGACGGTGTTGCCCTTGCTGGTGGGACTCCTGGTCACCGGCATCGCCTCGACCCGTGATACGGCAGCATCAGGCCGGCTCGCCGGTCGCTCGATAACCCTGTTCGCCATCTTCGCCCTGGGCTCGGCCATCCTGGCGGCACTGGTGATGCCCGCCCTGCTCGGGCTGTGGCCGGTGAAGCCGGAGTCTCGCGCGGCGCTGCTCGCGGGCGCACGGGCCGAGGCCCCCCCGCCCGATCTGCCGCTCCGTGAATGGTTCGCCGGCGTGGTCCCCACCAACCCGTTCGCGGCCGCCGCCGAGGGCGCGATCCTGCCTCTGGTCGTGTTTACCCTGCTTTTCGCCCTGGCCGTGGCCCGGCTGGAGCCAACGGTCCGGGCGCCTTTGCTGGGATTCTTTCAGGCGGTGGTCGACGCGATGCTGATCGTGGTGGATTGGGTATTGTGGGCGGCACCGGCCGGGATCTTCGCGCTGGCACTGGGCGTTGGCATGCAGGGTGGTCTGGCCGCTGCGGGCGGCATCACCCAGTACCTGATCATGATGTGCGGCGTCGCTATTCTGGTGACGCTCGCCATGTACCCCATCGCCGTCATCTTCGGCCGAGTGCCGCTCCGGCGCTTCGCCCCCGCGATCGCACCGGCCCAGACCGTCGCGTTCAGCACCCAGTCGTCGCTCGCGTCCCTGCCGGCCATGCTGACGGCAGCCCAGTCCGCGCTCGGCATCCCGGCGCGAGTCACCGGGATCGTACTGCCGCTCGCGGTCGCCATCTTCAAGGGGACGAGCCCGGCCGTCAACCTCGCCGTGGTGATCTTCGTCGCCCACGTCAGCGGGGTGGACCTCGACCCCCTTCGCATCGCGCTGGGCGTGGTGGTGGCATTCCTCACCAGCTTCGGCGTAGCGGGGATCCCGGGGCAGGTGTCGTTCCTCACCACCACGGTTCCCATCTCCGGGGTCATGGGAGTTCCGACCGAGCTCCTGCTGTTGCTCATTGCCGTCGAGGTGATCCCCGACATCTTCCGCACGGTCGGCAACGTGACGGCCGATCTGACGGTCGCTTCGATCATTGCGGCCCGCGATGTTCCCCTTCCTCCCGTCAAACACTAGACTTCTTCGACCCACCACCGCGCCGAGTCGAGCATGTCGTTCCCCTCCTGGATCGCCGAGTTCCGGCACGACCTCCGCTTCGCCTGGCGCGCGGCCTGGAAGCACCCCGGCTACAGTCTGGCCGCGATCCTGACGCTGGCCTGTGGCATCGGCGCGGTCACGACCATGCTGAGCGTGGTGAACGGCGTTATCCTCCGGCCGCTTCCCTACCCCAATGCCGGCCGCGCCGTACTGCTCTGGGCTACCGGCCGCCCCGGTACGCCCGGTCCCACCGGGCCCCTGCCGCTCAGCGGTCCCGACTTTCTCGACCTCGCAGCCGGCGCCCGCACCCTGGAGCGGGCCGCCGCCTTCCGCAGCTGGCCGGTGACCTTTGCCGGCACTGATCACACCGAGCTGCTGGCCGGCGCGAAGGTTTCGGCCGGGCTCTTCGAGGTGTTAGGCGTGCACCCGGTGATGGGACGGACCTTCACCGCCGAGGATGACGTCCCCGGCGCCGAGCCGGTGGTCGTATTGGGCCACGGGCTCTGGATGGAGCGGTTCGGAGGCGAGCCGTCGGTGCTGGGCCGGGCGGTGACCCTCGACGACGCCAGCTACACCGTGGTGGGCGTGATGCCGGCGGGGTTCGGCACGGCGCAGTTCTGG
>DASTEX010000114.1:0-2519 GCA_035709185.1 Gemmatimonadales bacterium | reverse complement strand
CGCCTGCCCCGAGGTGGCGTGGCGCTGCTGGAAAACACCCGCTTCCATCCGGGCGAAGAAGCCAACGACCCGGAGCTGGCGAAGGTCTATGCCGCGCTGGGCGATCTCTACGTGAACGACGCCTTCGGTTCGGCCCACCGGGCCCACGCGACGACGGAAGGGGTGGCGAAGCTGGTGAAGCCCGCGGTGAGCGGGTTCCTGATGGAGCAGGAACTCAAATATCTGGGCGATGCGCTGGACCAGCCCGAGCGGCCCTTCATAGCCATTCTGGGCGGCGCCAAGATTTCGGGGAAGATCGATCTGATCGAGGCGTTGCTGCCGAAGGTGGACCGCATCCTCATCGGCGGAGCGATGGCGTGCACCTTCTACAAGGCGATGGGGCTCGAGACCGGCACCTCGCTGGTCGAGTCCGAGCGGGTCGACATGGCCCGCGGGCTGATGGAGCGGGCCGGCGACAAACTGGTCCTGCCGGTGTCCGTGGTGATTGCCCAGCAGCTCTCCGCCGGCGCGCCAACCCGCACCGTCCCGCGCGACCAGGTTCCGGCGGGATGGGCGGTCTACGATATCGGGGATGAAGCCGTCGCGGAATTCCAGAAGCACATCGGGTTGGCCCGGACCATCGTGTGGAACGGTCCGATGGGCGTCTTCGAGACTCCGCCGTTCGACCGCGGCACGCGGGCCATTGCCCAGGCGCTGGCCGAGGCGCACGACAACGGAGCGGTCACCGTGGTGGGCGGAGGTGATTCGGCCGCGGCCGTGGCCGACGCCGGGCTGGCCGACCGGATGACCCACGTCTCGACTGGCGGAGGCGCGGCCCTCGAGTTCCTCGAAGGGAAGGAGCTTCCGGGCGTGGCCGCGCTGGACAACCTCTGATGGCGATCTTCGCCGCCAACTGGAAAATGCACCTCGGCCCGTCAGAGGTGCGGCAGTTCGCCCAGCGGTTTTCGGCGAAGGTCCCGCCCCGGCCCGGACAACGGCTGGTCTTCTTCCCCAGCGCGGTGTCGGTCGAGGCCGCCACCGAGGCCTTCGCCGCCCGGACCGATATCGAGATCGGCTGTCAGGACGTGCATTGGGAGCCCAAGGGCGCGTTCACCGGGGCCACTTCCGTGGCGCTCGCGGCCTCGGCCGGAGCGCGCTGCGTTTTGATCGGCCATTCGGAGCGGAGGCACGTTTTCGGCGAAAGCGACGAGGACACCCGGCGCAAAGTCCGCGCGGTGCTGGACGGCGGACTGGATCCCTTCCTCTGCGTCGGCGAAAAGCTGGAGCAGCGGGAAGCGGGAGAAACCGAGAGGGTTGTCGTCCGGCAACTCGAAGCCGCCTGTGACGGTCTCTCCCCGGCGGAAGCCGGCCGGCTGGTCATCGCCTACGAGCCGGTGTGGGCCATCGGCACCGGACGCAACGCCACGCCGGATGACGCGGCGGCCGTGCACCGCACCATTCGTTCGGTGCTCACCGCCCGAGGTGGGGAGTCGGTCCCGATTCTCTACGGCGGCAGCGTCAACCAGAAGAACGTGCAGGCCCTGATGGCCCGGCCCGAGATCGATGGGGTGCTGGTCGGCGGCGCCAGCCTCGATCCGGATGGGTGGGCGGAAGTCGTCACCTTCGGTCAGGCGGTCTGACGGTCGGACGGTCTGACGGTCTCTCGTTGACCCCGGCATCGAGCGTAAGTAAGTTTCCCGGCTAAGCTTAGAGCGGCGATACATGTACTACTTTCTGCTGGCATTGCTGATCATCGACGGCCTCCTGCTGGCCGTGGTCGTGCTGCTCCAGGCGGGGCAGGGCGGCGGGCTGGCGAGCCTGGGTGGTGGCGCGCCCGAGAAGGTTCTGGGCGGGCGCCAGGCAACCACGCTGCTGCACCAGCTCAGCTGGGTATTCGGCGCCGGGCTGATGGTGCTCTCCCTGCTGCTCTCGCTGGTATCAACCAACCGTACGGCCGGGATCAGCGACGTTCAGCGTCAACTGCGCCAGCAGACGGTGCCGGCCCAGCCCGCACCACTCAACACCGCTCCACCCCCGGCCCCCGAAACGCCCCCTCCGGCGACCAAGCAGCCGTGATGACAGCAAGAAAGCGGGGTGACTGAATGACCGGTCACCCCGCATTCGTTCTTCTGGAGGACGGTACCTGGTTTCCCGGGACAACCGCCCTTCCAATCGATCCCGCCTTCGGCGAGGTCGTGTTCACCACCAACATGACCGGCTACCAGGAGACCTTCACCGATCCCAGCTACCTGGGCCAGATCGTGGTGATGACGGCGCCGATGATCGGGAACTACGGGATCAACCAGGAAGATCTCGAGTCGGGCTCCCCCCAGATCTCCGGCGTGGTGGTGCGGGAGCTGTCGCGGCACCCATCCAACTGGCGGGCCACCGAATCTCTCGGTAACTGGTTACAGGCCAACGGCATTCCGGTCATCGAAGGGGTGGACACCAGGCGGCTCACCCGTCACATCCGGGAGCGTGGCGCCATGCGGGGGGTAATCGCCAACGGGAGCGAGCCGACCAGACAGATCCAGGATCTG
>DASTEX010000113.1:0-5126 GCA_035709185.1 Gemmatimonadales bacterium | reverse complement strand
GGTCACCTTCCCGTCGGGATCCACTCGCACGAAGGCACCGGGCTCGAGCGCGGTTGCACCGGCGGGACGGCGCTGGCCCGGCAGCCAGGTGCCGACGGCGAGCCCGCCGCCGGCCGCAACACCCAAGGCGATGAAATCGCGCCGAGTGAGCTTGATGAGGTCAGTCATTGGCGGCCCCTCCCCCGGCCCGAGCGATCGCCTTGCGGATGCGATCGTAGGTGCCGCAGCGGCAGAGGTTCCCCTCCATGGCGGCGTTGATGTCGGCCTCGGAGGGCCGGCCTTTCTCCCGGAGCAGCGCGGCCGCGCTCATCACCTGACCCGGCTGGCAGTAACCGCACTGCGCCACCTCTTCGGCGACCCAGGCGGCCAGCACCGGATGATCCGGCTGCTCGGCCAGTCCTTCGATGGTGGTGACTTCACGACCCTCGGCCCGGGATACCGGAGTGACGCACGATCGGACCGCTTGGCCGTCCAGGTGCACGGTGCAGGCGCCGCACTGGGCCACCCCGCAGCCGTATTTGGTCCCGGTCAGTCCGATGACATCACGAATTGCCCAGAGGAGAGGCATGTCGGGCGGAACGTCCACCTGGTGGGAGCGGCCGTTCACCCGTAAAGTGAGGCGAGCCATGGCGACCTCGCGAGTAGCCCCAAGAGACAACATGCTCCGACGCGGACCCTCACACAACCGCATTGGCTGACGATCGAGGAGGTGCCCCCATGACCGCGGATCGCGCTGAAGCACCTCATCCCGGCCGCACGGCGGTGGCTGCCGTAGGCTGGCTGGTATTCGGAGGAATCATTATCCCATTTTCGCTGGCGTTTCTCCTGGGACTCACCGGGCTGGAATCATCCCCGTTCGAATACCTGATGGCGGGGCTCATCGTGGTCACTGGCGCCTGTCTGGGAGGGCGCGGGTTTGGTCGTCGGCTGGCCCGAATCAACGGGAGCCCGGAGGTGAGGCGCGTGGGACGGGCCGCCGCGGCGAGTTACGGCCCTGCCGTGATCGTCGCCGGGCTGGTGCTCGGGTTCGGAGAACCGGCCGCGTTCCGCGCCACCCAGTCCCTGGGCCTGCCGATCCACGTCCTGTTTCAGATGATGTTCGTTCCCGCCGTGTTTCTGGTGGTGGCCGTGACCGGACTCGCGATCGGTCATGCGCTCCGGCACTCACCCGCGCGGGAAGTGGCGCTGAAGCCGGGCGCCGTGGCCGCCCTCGGCTTCCTGCTCAGTACGCTGATTCAGGACCTGCTGGGCCGGCGAGTAGGCGGACCCGGCGCCGCGGCCACCGCGACAATGGTTACCGTAGCGTTCTCCGGCGCGTTGGTAGCCGCCGCCGCAGGCGGGGCGATGATGCACCTGGTTCTCCACCAGCATGCTGTTTCCGGCATAGCAGGCGAGTCCGACCGGGGATAATATTGCTTGACCGACCGGAGTTGTCCCTCCCCCATGGGCGAACCGACAGCCATTCTCGACGCGGCACTGGCCGGCCGCTACCGCATCGAACGCCATGTGGGCGAAGGCGGGATGGCAACGGTCTACCTGGCTCATGACATCCGGCACAACCGGAAGGTAGCCATCAAGGTTCTCCGGCCCGAGTTGGCGGCGGTCCTGGGACCGGACCGCTTTCTCAAGGAAATCGAAGTCACCGCCAACCTGCAGCATCCCCACATTCTCGGCCTGATCGAGTCCGGCGCTCTCGACGGCCAGCTCTACTACGTGATGCCGTTCATGGAAGGGGAATCGCTGCGCCAGCGACTGGCTCGCGAACGGCAGCTCGCGATCGAAGAAACCATCTCCATCACCAGCGCGGTGGCGAGCGCGCTGGATTATGCCCACCGGCAAGGGGTGATCCACCGCGACGTGAAGCCGGAGAACATTCTGCTTCACGATGGCCAGCCGATGGTGGCGGATTTCGGAATCGCGCTGGCGGTCAGCCACGCGGCGGGGAGCCGGCTCACGCATACCGGCATCTCGCTGGGGACTCCCTTCTACATGAGTCCGGAGCAGGCATCCGGCGAACGACACCTGGATGGCCGGACCGATATCTATTCCCTGGGCTGCGTCGCCTATGAGATGCTGAGCGGCATGCCGCCGTTTCTCGGGGCCACCGCCCAGGCGGTGCTGTCCGCCATCATGACCGGTCAGACCACCCCAGTCACCAGCCGGCGTCCGACCGTACCGGCGCACGTCGCGGCGGCGATTCATACCGCGCTGGAGAAGGTGCCGGCCGACCGCTTCGAGACCGCCGGCGAATTCGCCGAGGCGCTCCGGCGGCCGACCCCGCGTACGACCCGGCGCCTGGAAGTGCTGTCGGAAGCGCGCAAGCGGTCTCGAACGGGTTGGCTGGTGGGAGCGGCGGCCCTGGTGTCGCTCGGGATCGGTCTGGCCGTCGGGGCTCTGCTCCTGCAGCGCCAGGCCTCACCCTCGCCGGCCACCCGGTACTGGAATCTGATGCTCTCTCCGGAGACGCCGCTGGCGCTGACCGGGCCCGGTCCGTTAGGCATCTGGCAGTCGGCTGTGGCCCTCGCCCCGCGGGGTGACGTCCTGGCCTACGTCGCGCCCCGCGGCAGCACCACGGTCCTGGCGGTCCGGCCGCTCGACCGCGACTCCGCCCGGGTATTGCCCGGAACCGATGGAGCCTACCACCCCTTCTTTTCGCCGGATGGCACCTGGGTCGCCTTCTTCACCGGCTCCGAGCTGCGAAAGATCCCGACGGCGGGAGGAACCCCTACCACGCTGACCACGGTGGAACGGCCCAGCGGGGCAACCTGGCTGGAGGACGACCGGATCCTCCTGTTCCAGCAAGATGGGTTCCAGATGCGTTGGGTATCGGCCACGGGCGGAGGGATCATCGATTCCATGGTGACGTTGCCGACCCAGTTCGGGGTTCCCTCCGTCCTTCCGGGAGGGCGGTGGGTAGTGGGGCAGCTCGGCTCGGGCCAGCTCGCGATCCTGTCCCTCCTGGATGCCACCCTCCACGCCATTACCCGTCGGGGGGTCGTGCCGCTCGATTCGGTGAAGCTGGCTGACCTCCTGTTCGGCACGAGTCCCCGCTATGTCCCGAGCGGGCACCTCGTATTCGGGAGCGATGACGGCGTGCTTATGGCGCTGCCGTTCGATCTCGAGTCCCGTACCGTGCGGGGCGAGCCGGTGCCGGTCGTATCCGGGGTGCGGATCGAAGAAGGATTCGGCTTTGCCGAATACGATCTGGCGCACGACGGAACCCTGGTGTATGTGCCCGGCGTGAGCCAGCTCTACGGCCAGATTGCCTACGTCGGCCCCGACGGGAAGTTCGACACGCTGCCGTTTCCCCGGGGCCAATACACCCAGCCCCGCCTCTCACCCGACGGCACCCGACTGGCGGCGCAGATGCGGAAACCGATCGGAGGATGGGAAGTGCTGGTGCTGGATCTGGAGACGGGAGTGCGCCAGCGGGTGCCGGTCGAGGGGAACTTCCGCGCCTATCCGGCCTCCTGGTCCCCCGACGGAACGCTGATGATCGGGCTCTGGGCTCCGGTGCAGAACCTGACCCGGGGCGCGCGGATCTTCTCGCTGGAGCAGGGCACCTGGGAAGAGGTGGCGAACTTCCGGGGCTCGTACATCAGCATCGCCCCCAACGCCCGGGACTTCGTGTTCTCCGACTGGCGCACCGGCGATCTGTTCATCCGGGCCATTCGGGGCGACACGACTCAGATGGCCATCCCGGCGCGGGGAACCGCGGCCAGCTTCTCGCCCGATGGGCGCTGGGTGGCGTGGGGCGCCGTCGACGGCGGGGTTGCGGTTTCACCGGTGCCGCCCACGGGAGCGATCTATCCCGTGGCCGAACGGGGCCAGCAACCGCTCTGGTCGCCCGATAGCCGGACCTTGATTTACCGGGACGGGCGCCGGTTCTACCAGCTCCCGTACAGCACCACCAGCGGCTTCCGGACTGGCCGGCCCACCCTTCTGGCGGAGGGCCCCTTCATTCGCACCTTCGCCTGGAACCACACTATCGGGCCCGACGGACGGCTCGCGGCGCTCATCTCCGCTCCGGGTGAAAGCACCCGGGAGCTCGGCGTGATCACCCACTTCGATCAGGTACTGACCCGGCTGGCCCCACCCCGGCGCTGAACCGCGACAGCATCGACCGACGGGCGGACCGATTTCGGCTCGGCTAACGCCCGCGCGAGTTCGTGATGCGGAACGAAGCCACCGCGCGGTCGTGGAACGCCGCGGTCAGCGCGGGCCAGCGGTCGCTCGCGGAGCCTCCCTTGTCCAGTTGTGCGGCCGTCAGGCCCTGATCGGCCAGGTCTTCCAGATAGATCACCATCAGCTCGTTCCGCGGCGGTGTGTCGAGCAGCCAGACCAGCCGCTCCATCATGACCTCGGGCCCCACGGTCCACCCTTTGGCCTTGAGAAAGGCGCGGGCCCGGGCCCCATCGGAATCGGGCCGGGATTCAGTCTCCGGAATCCGCGCGGCCGAGATCCGGCGATGCCACATCAGGCCCGAGTGCGCCACCGTGGAATCGCGGTAGTTGTAGGTGTGGGTGTTGGACGGGAGGTAACCCTCGTACTGGATCCAGAGCAGCCGCTTCACCCGGTTGCCGTCCAGCTGCACGAAGAAGTGCTGTTCCGCCGTTGCAACGCTGTAGAGCTCGAACGTCTGGGTGCCGGCGTACTGCCAGCCCTCGGCCACTTCCAGCGTGGCCGCCGGCAGTGCCTGTGAGATGATGCGATTGCCGTCCACGGTGCGCTGGGCCAGAAGCCCGGATGGCGTCACGACGAGCACGGTCAGCAGCAGGGAGCGCATGCGTCGGTCCGGAAAGAGGGTCGCCACCGTACGGCGCGCGCGGCAGAACAGTTTCCCGAAACCCGAATTTGCAACGTTTTTCAGAGTCAGGGTGTCTCAGCGGCATCCGAGCGAGGCTCTCGGAGGCGGATGCCATCTTCGACCGCCTTCGACTGTCTTCGACCTTCTTCGACGAGGGTAGCGTGTCCTTCCTGCTCGAGCTGCGCCAGGCCATCCGCCGTCTGCGTCGTACTTCCACCCTGTCGCTGGCGGCAATCATTTGTCTGGGGCTCGGAATTGGGGCCACGGCGGCCATCTTCAGCGCCGTATCCACCGCGCTGCTCCGCCCCCTGCCGTTCCG
>DASTEX010000112.1:0-7758 GCA_035709185.1 Gemmatimonadales bacterium | reverse complement strand
TCGAGGTCGGCCCAGTTGTAGGAACCATCGAACTCGAGGCTCACCAGTGGGCTGAAGAAGTGACCGATCCGGAGGCCCACCCCCCAGCCGGTCTCCCGCGTATCGTTCAACAGGCTGAACGACTTGTCCCACCAGGTGTAGCGACCGAACGCACCAAACTCCCAGGTGCCTTTCTGGGGATTCTGTGCGAACGCAGGAGTGGCGGCGAGCACTCCCAGAGCCGCAACCACAAAGATTCGGCGCATCAGACAGAGCTCCTTCGCGACGGGGCTCGACGGTCGGCGAGCCCTCGGTAAACTGAACCCGCTTTCATGAGACCGAACCGGCTGGCCTAAAATGGTACAGCGAATAAATTTCGGCAAGCAAGGTTAACATCAAGTGAACCAAATAGTTAACTCGCTTCACGTTAACCGACCGCATTGCTTCATCCAAGGGCATATCAACCCGGAAAGTGAAGTTGGTCAAGGGGATTGCGGGGTTGCATGGTATGCAGGACGATTGCATAATTATGCACTATGCAGAGACCAACGGTTGCCCTCGCCTTCTCCGGCGGGCTCGATACCAGCTACTGCGTTCCCCGGCTCACCGAGCAGGGCTTCGACGTCCACACCGTCTACGTCAATACCGGTGGTGCGGTCGCGGCCGACCTGAAAGCCATCCGGCAGCAGGCACTGGCCGTCGGCGCGACCGAGCATCATGAAGTCGACGCCCGGTCGGCGGTGTTCGACCGGTTCGTCCGGTACCTCATCCAGGGCAACGTCCTCCGGGGCGAGGTCTATCCGCTCAGCGTTTCCGCCGAACGGACCCAGCAGGCCCTGTCGGTGACGGACGTCGCGCGCCGGATCAAGGCGGCTGCCGTGGCGCATGGATCCACCGGAGCCGGCAACGACCAGGTCCGGTTCGACATCGCCTTCCGGGTTCTGGCGCCCGACCTCAAGGTCATCACCCCCATCCGCGACGAAGGACTGAGCCGCGACCAGGCGATTGCCTATCTCGAGGGCCGCAAGCTCCCCGTGCCGCCCCGTTCGGGCGCCTATTCCATCAATCGTGGGCTCTGGGGCACGACCTGGGGAGGCGGGTGGACCCATGACACCTGGGCGCCTCCGCCCCCCGAGTTGCTCGATCCGCCGGCGGACGCACCGTCGCCCCGGGACGTCGGCATCGCCTGGGATCAGGGACTTCCGGTGTCGCTCGATGGAAAGGCGCTCTCTGGCCCCGACCTGGTTGCGGAGCTGGGCAGCCTCACCGCGGCCTACGGCATCGGGCACAACATCCACGTGGGCGAGACCGCCCTGGGCATCAAGGGGCGAATCGGGTTCGAGGCCGGTCCTGCCCTGGTGCTCATCGCGGCCCATCGCGAGCTGGAAAAGCTGGTGCTCACCAAGTGGCAGACCTTCTGGAAGGACCAGCTGGGACGGTTCTACGGTGACCGGTTGCACGAGGGCCATTACTTCGATCCTGCCTTGAGGGATATCGAGGCCCTGCTCACCAGCTCCCAGGCGCGCGTTACCGGCGAGACCCGGGTCCACCTCGCCCCGGGCCGGTTCATGGTGACCGGCTCGCGGAGTCCGTATTCCATGATGGATCCGGCCGTCGCCACCTATGGTGAGGAGAACCGGCTCTGGACCGGTGATGAGGCTCGCGGCTTCAGCCGGATCGCGTCCATTCCGTCATTCCTTGCCGCCCGGGCGAAGCCGGGGCCGCTACGCTCGGCTAACGGCTAACGGCTAACGGCTAACGGCTAACGGTAATGCGAACTACCCGTGTCCGGCTCGACCGGATCGCCTCCGCCACTCGGAACCTCCGGCTCTCGCACGAAGTCATCGTGGGAGACGAGATCGTTCCGGCCGAGGGGTATGCCCTGGCGGTCCGGATTCTGACCGACAAGTCCACCTACAACACGGTGGAGGACGTCTCCGGCCGGATGATGGCGCTCCGCAGCGGTGATGTTCTGGCCGGTGTGCTCGGCGCCCGGCGCGCGTTGCGGGGGTACGCCGGTGACGTGCCGCCTTCGATCGCCGTGGGCGATACCATCGAGGTGCTGAATCTGGGCGGCATCCTGGGCCGGTGCACGTCGGTGAACCCCGACATCGGCCCGCCCTTCAAGGCCGAGGTGTTAGGCGCCATCCTGAGTTTTCCCGACCTCGGTGACCGGATCGGCAAGCCGGCCACCATTCGCGAGAATGCCGTTCCGGCGGCCGAAACCCTCGAAGCCCGGCTTCCGATCGTGTACGTGGCCGGCACCTGCATGAACGCGGGCAAGACCGTCGCCGCCACCGAGCTGGTCCGGGGACTGACCCGGGCGGGACATCGGGTGGCCGCGGTGAAGCTCACCGGCGTGTCCCTCATGCGGGATACGCTCTCGATGCTCGACGCCGGCGCGGTGTCGGCCCTCACCTTCAACGACGCGGGCATGGCCAGTACCCACGCGGGCACCACCGTCGCCGTGGCCCGGGGGCTGCTCAACCGGCTGGCCGCCGACCCGGTGGCCCGTCCCGACGTGGTGGTCGCGGAATTGGGGGATGGGATCCTCGGCGAGTACGGGGTGCAGGACATCCTGCGCGCGGCCGATCTGACCGGGCTGGCGGCCGCGTTCGTGATGGCGGCGCCCGATCCGGTGGCCTGCTGGGGCGCCAAACAGCTCTTCGACCAGCAGTTCCGGCTTCCCATCACGGTCTTCACCGGTCCCGCCACCGATAACGAAGTGGGGCGGCATTACATCCAGGCGGAGCTCCTGCGCCCGGCCTTCAACGCCATGCGGGAAGCGCCGGCGCTGGTAGCGACTGCGGCCGAAGCCGTTGAAGACTGGAAAGCACGTCACACCGGGGCGGCCGCATGAAAGTCGCCGTGATCGGGGCTGCCGGTTATGTCGGCGGCGAGCTGCTCCGTCTGCTGTCGGTTCATCCGGAGGTGGAGGAGTGGATCGCCACCAGCCGGAGCCAGGCCGCGAAGCCCATCGACCAGATCCATCCCCAGCTCGGCGGCCTGACCGATGCGCGGTTCTCGGGGCTTGCGCCCGGGGAAGCAGCGGCGGGGCGGGACGTGGTCTTCCTCTGCCTGGAGCACGGGGAGTCGAGCCGGCTGGCGGAGGAAGTCTTCGATGCCGGGCCGGGGCTGGTGGTGGACCTGGCGGCGGATTTCCGGATCCGGAACCCGGACCTGCACCACCGGTACTACGGCGCTCACGCCGCACCGGCACTGGTTCACCGCTTCGTCTACGGCCTGGCCGACGTGCTGGGTGAAGCGCTGCGCGGCGCCACGGCGATTGCCGCACCGGGCTGCTTCGCGACCGCGGCCCAGTTGGCGCTCTACCCCCTGCGGACCCTGGAGCTGGCGGCGCCGCCGTCGCTCTTCGCCATCACGGGATCGAGCGGCGCGGGTGCCCTGCCCAGGCCCACCACCCATCACCCGATGCGGGCCCACAACCTGTTCGCCTATTCGGTCTTCGGGCATCGTCACGAGGGCGAAGTCCTGGAGCAATGGCGGGCCTGGACCGGACGGGACGACGCACACGCCCGGCTGATGACGCATTCCGGTCCGTTCGTCCGCGGCATTCACCTGACCCTGCATGCTTCCCTCAGCCGACCGCTTCCCGCCGGCACGATCTCCGGATTGTTCGACCAGGCCTTCCGCGGTCGGCCCTTCGTACGGGTCCAGGGCCAGCCGCCGCAGCTCACCCACGTCGTCGGCACCAACCTGGCGCTGCTCCACGCCGCCCAGAGCGAGAATGGCCACGAGGTTCAGGTGCTTGCGGTGGTCGACAATCTCATCAAGGGCGCCGGAGGACAGGCCATTCAGGCCATGAACCTGGCGCTTGGCATTCCCGAAACGACCGGTCTCCGGGCCGGTCCGGTTTATCCCAACTAAATCGGGAGATCCGACCAGGTGAGAGGGATCAATCCGAATGCAGAGTGCAGAGTGCAGATTGCAGATTGTAGAAGTGACGCCGAAGTGATGAACTTCGGGAGGACACTTCTACAATCTGCAATCTGCACTCTGCACTCTTCATTCGGGTTAAGCCCTTTCCCTGATTCGGATCTTCCATAGGACGTACAATGCCTGTTTCACTGCCTGCCCTTTCCGGTCCCGCTCTGCTTCCGGTCTACGCCCAGATGCCGGTTCGGCCGGTTCAGGGCCGCGGCTCCTGGCTGACCGACGAGGCGGGTGAACAATGGCTCGACGCCTATGGCGGTCATGCGGTCGCCTCCACCGGTCATTCCCATCCCGATGTGGTCCGCGCCATCGCGGAACAGGCCGGCAAGCTGCTCTTCTACTCGGCGGCGGTTCCTCTCGCGCTCCGGGAACAGCTGGCCGAGCGGCTCGCCTCGCTCTGTCCCGAGCCGCTGGGCAAGGTGTTCCTCTGCAATTCCGGCGCGGAAGCGAACGAGAACGCGCTCGCCTTGGCCCGGAAGCGCACCGGTCGCCGCAACGTGGTGTCGGTGAAGGGCGGCTGGCATGGCCGCACGCCCGGCGTGCTGGCGTGCACTGACGGTGCCCGGTACGAGGAGATGGCGAAGCGATCCGGTATTCCCCTCTCGACCCGGGTGGAATTCAACGACGTCGCGGGGTTGGAAGCGGTGGTGGACCGCTCGGTCGCTGCCGTGATCGTGGAGCCGGTGCAGGGCATCCAGGGCGCGCGCGACTGTTCGCCCCAGTTTCTCCGCGCCGCGCGGGAGATCTGCTCGGCGGCGGGCGCTGCGCTCATCTTCGATGAGATTCAGTGCGGCACCGGCCGCTGCGGCGCCTTCACGGCCGCTGAATCCTATGGAGTGGTCCCCGATGCCCTGACGATGGCGAAGGGCCTCGCGGCCGGTCTGCCCGCGGCCGCCACCGTCATGGTTCCCTGGCTGGCCGAAGGGCTCACCATCGGAGACCTGGGCAGCACCTTCGGCGGTGGTCCGGTCATCTGCGCCGCGGCCCTCGCCAATCTCGACGTGATCGAACGCGAGCGGCTGGTGGAAAACGCCATCGATGTCGGGGGGTACCTCACCCGGCGGGCGCTCGAGATCGGCGTATCCGGGGTGCAGGGCCGGGGATTGCTGCTCGGGCTTCGCCTCACCCGGCCGGCCGCCGAGATCCAGAAGGCGCTGTTCGCGCACCGGATCATCACCGGCACTTCGGCCGATCCCAACGTGCTGCGGCTCATGCCCCCGCTCAGCTTCTCCCGCTCCGAGGCCGACCTGGTGCTCGACGCGATGGCGCAGGTGCTCTGATGGCGAAACCCGATTTTCTCGCCATGGAGGACTGGGAGCCCGGGGAGATCCATGGGCTGCTCACGCTGGCGGCGCGGGTCAAGCGGGGCGAAATCACCGGCGGGTTGGAGCGGAAGGTTCTCGCCATGGTGTTCATGGATCCGAGCCTCCGGACCCGGACCAGCTTCGAAACGGCCATGTTCCTGCACGGGGGCCATGCCGTCGTGCTCGAACCGGGGAAGGGCAGCTGGTCACTCGAGACCGAAATCGGCGCGGTGATGGACGGGACTACGGTGGAGCACATCATCGAGGCCGCCCGGGTGCTGGCTCGTTATGGCGACGCGCTCGCGGTGCGAACCTTCCCCAGGGGCACCGACTGGAGCGTCGAACGCACCGACCCCGTTATCCGGAACTTCGCGCGCTACTCCGACAAGCCGGTCATCAACCTCGAGTCGGTGCGACGACATCCCTGCCAGGGACTGGCCGATGCGCTCACCCTGCGGGAAAAGCTGGGTGAGACCCGGGGGAAGAAGTTCGTGCTCCAGTGGGCCTGGCATCCCAAGCCGCTTCCCACCGCCGTTCCCGCCAGCGGCGCGATCGCCGCCGCCGAGCTCGGCATGGACATCGTGATCGCGCGGCCCCGGGGCTACGACCTCGATCCCGACGACACCGTGGTCATCAGGCGACTGGCGGAAAGCCAGGGCGGCTCCCTGAGCCTGAGCGATCAGCTCGAGGACTCCGTCGCCGGAGCGGACGCGGTGTACGTCAAGTCGTGGGGCTCGCTCGAGCGGTTCGGCCGGCCGGAAGAGGAGAAGGCCCTGCGTACGCCGCACCGTCACTGGCGGATGACGGCGGACCTGGTGCGGAAGACCCGGGAAGGGAAGGGCATCGTGATGCACTGCCTTCCGGTGCGGCGCAATGTCGAGATCGATGATGCCGTCCTCGATGGACCCAACTCCGCGGTGGTGGACGAGGCGGAGAACCGGCTGCACGCGCAGCGGGCCCTGTTACTTCACCTGCTGGGGGGTCTGTGAACCGGATCGATACCAACCGCGGCATCGCGGGGCTCAAGGGCACCCTGCGCTACGTGCGGGCTTACCGGGATCACGTCTTCGTCGTGAAGCTGGGCGGCGAGGTGGTGAAGGACGAACACGCCCTCGACGGCCTGGCTGCCCAGGTCTCCCTCCTTCACTCGCTGGGCATCCGGATTGTCGTGGTCCATGGCGGCGGGCCCCAGGCGACCGCGCTCTCCCGCCGGCTGGGCGTCGAGCCCCGGATCGTCGCGGGACGGCGGGTGACCGATGACCAGGGTCTCGAAGTGGCCAAGATGGTCTATTCCGGAACACTGAACATCGACGTGCTCTCGGCCCTTCGGGCTCATCAGGTCCAGGCGGTCGGACTGTCTGGCGTCGATGCCGAGCTGATCACGGCGCGCAAGCGTCCTCCGGTGACGGTGGTGGACGACACCGGGGAGTCCGTCGTGGTGGACTACGGCCACGTGGGCGATATCCAGGGCGTCGACCCGCGCGTCCTCACCACGCTCATGGAAGCCCGGTTCGTGCCGGTCGTGGCCAGCCTGGCCGGTGATGCCGACGGCAACGTCTACAACGTCAACGCCGACACGGTGGCCGAATCGCTCGCGATTGCGCTCCGGGCGCTGAAGCTGGTCTACCTCACCGGAGTTCCCGGCGTGCTGCGGGATCCGAAGGACTCCTCCAGCCTGGTGACCTTCGCCGATCCCGACGACCTGGCCGAGCTGATGGCGAGCGGTGCGCTGTCGGGCGGGATGCGTCCCAAGGTCGAGGCCTGCATCCGCGCGGCGACCGGCGGCGTGGAACGGACCCACATCGTGGACGGGCGGGCGCCCGATTCGCTGCTGCTCGAAGTATTCACCGGCTCCGGTACCGGCACCATGATCGTCGGGCGAAAGGAAAAGGCGACCTACCTTGGTGTGGACCTGGCCGACTGAGATCGTGCTGCTCCGCGACCTGGTCGCGATTCCCTCGGTCAGCGGGACCGAGGAGCGGCTGGGACAGTTCGTGGAGCAGTGGGCCGGCGATCACGGCCTCGCCGTCGCGCGGTCCGACGACGGCGTGCTGGTAACGGTCGATTCCGGCCGTCCGGGACCCACGCTCGCGTTTGTGTCCCATCTCGACACCGTCCCGGCCGGCGAAGGCTGGGTCCGTCCTCCGTTCGAACCGGTGATCGAGGGTACGCTGCTGTATGGCCGGGGCTCGGGCGACGCCAAGGCCTCGGTGGCTTCCATGCTCCTGGCCGCGCATGACCTCTCCACCCGCAGGGAACGCTGGCGCGGCCGGCTGCTGCTGCTGTTCGGGTACGGCGAGGAGACCCGGAATACCTCCATGCCGCGTCTCGTCGCTCGTGCGGGCGACATCGACGCCGCGGTGGTGGGCGAGCCGACCAATCTCCAGGCCGCCGTGGCCCAGCGCGGCCTGATGATGGCCGACCTGATCGCGCGGGGCGACCAGCGCCACGCGGGCTACGCCGGCGACGGCAGCTTCCGGAATTCCATCACCCTGCTGGCGCGGGAGCTGGTCAAGCTCGA
>DASTEX010000111.1:0-3426 GCA_035709185.1 Gemmatimonadales bacterium | reverse complement strand
TTTCAGAGCGAATGCCTGCGTTCAGACCGTCGTGCGGGGCCGCACCGTATGGTCCGGGGAATGATCGGGTGAAGCGCAACCGGTAATTGTCAATTGTCAATCGACAATGGAGGGATGCGTGCTTGATCGCCGCAGGTTCCTCGCCTTCGTCGCCGCGGCCGGCGTGGCCGATACTACTTTCCCGTCGGCGCTCTGGCGGCAGCTCAGGGCGCAGGCCCCGGGCGGCCAGCAGCAGGCGCCCCGGGTGGTCACCCGGGAGATGGTGGCGGCGGCGGAGAAGATTGCCGGGCTCGAGTTCACCGACGCCGAGCGCGATCTCATGCTCGACAACCTGAACAACGCCCTCCAGTCGTATACCCAGCTGCGCCGGCTGCCACTGCCTAACGGGGTTCCGCCGGCGGTCCGCTTCAGTCCGCTGCTCCCCGGCCGCACCGTCGCCCGGGCGGAGCGGCGTCGTCGCTCACCCCGTCTGCCCCGTCGGAAGGTGATCCGGCCCGGCGGCGCGGCCGAGCTGGCCTTTCTCCCCCTGGTCGATCTCGCGGAGCTGGTGCGGACCCGGCAGGTGGGATCGGTGGAGCTCACCCGGCTCTATCTCGAGCGATTGAAGCGGCACGATCCCACCCTGCTCTGCGTCGTCAACCTGACCGAGGAGCGCGCCCTCAAGCAGGCCGAGGCGGCCGATCGGGAGATCGGCGCGGGGCGGTATCGCGGGCCACTTCACGGAATTCCCTGGGGTGCGAAGGACCTCCTCGCGGTCCCGGGCTATCCCACCACCTGGGGCTCGCCCCTGTTCCGCAACCAGGTCCTCGAGACCACGGCTACCGTGGTGGAACGGCTGGATGCCGCCGGCGCGATCCTGGTCGCCAAGCTGACGTTAGGCGAGTTTGCCATGGGCGACGTCTGGTTCGGGGGAATGACCAAGAACCCCTGGAACACCCAGCAGGGCTCCAGCGGCTCCTCCGCCGGACCGGGCGCGGCGACGGCGGCCGGCCTGGTCGGCTTCTCGATCGGGACCGAGACCCTGGGGTCGATCGTCTCGCCCTCCACCCGGAACGGCGTGACCGGCCTCAGGCCCACCTTCGGGCGGGTGAGCCGGCATGGCGCGATGGCGCTGTCGTGGACCATGGACAAGGTCGGACCCATGTGCCGCAGCGTCGAGGACTGTGCGGTCGTCTTCCAGGCGATCCGGGGCCCGGACGGAAAGGACCCGACGGTCATCGACGCGCCGTTCATCTGGGATCCGGCCCGGTCGCTGTCCTCCATCCGGGTCGGCTATCTGAAGGGGGCCTTCGACCAGGACCGGCCCCAGAAGGCACTGGACGACGCCGCGCTCGACGCCCTTCGGGGACTCGGCTTTGCTCCCGTGGCGGTGGAGATGCCGGCCGATCTGCCGATTGGGGCCATGCGGATCATTCTCTCGGCCGAAGCCGCAGCCGCCTTCGACGACATCACCCGCGACAACCGGGACGAACAGATGGTGCGGCAGGTCGCGGGGGCCTGGCCCAACATTTTCCGCTCCTCGCGATTCATTCCGGCCGTGGAGTACATCCAGGCCAATCGGGCCCGGACCCTGCTGATGGAGCGGATGGAGCAGATCTTCGAGCAGGTGGACGTATTCATCACCCCGTCCTTCGGCGGCAGCGTCCTGCTGGCCACCAACCTGACGGGCCACCCGGCCCTCGTCCTGCCGAGCGGCTTCACGCCGGAAGGCACGCCGGTGAGCATCTCGTTCATCGGGAAGCTCTTCGGCGAGGCCGAGTTGTGCCGGGTGGCGATGGCGTGGCAGGAGGCGACGGGGTGGCACCGGCGGAAGCCTGACGGCTTCATTGACGATTGATGATTGACAATTGACGATTACGCCTTGCCCCATCGGGATCCCGGGTGGAGGGCCGAGCGCAATCGTCAATTGTCAATCGTCAATCGAGTGCGGGCCACTGCTGGCTCACGCAATGAAACGCTCCCAGCCCCCAGACCAGATCGGTGCAATCGATCGGCACCACCCGGCGGGAGGGGAAGAGCCGCTGCAGGGTCTCGCGGGCTTCTTCGTCGCGGGGCGGGTCGTAGGCCGGCAGCAGGACCACGTCGTTCGCGATATAGAAGTTGGCGTACGAGGCCGGTAGCCGCTGGCCTTCGTGATACAGCGGCCGGGGCATGGGCAACGTCACGATCTCGAGCGGCCGGCCGTCCTGGTCCTTCATGGAACGCAGTCGCTCCAGGTTGTCCCGGAGCGGCTGGTAGTTGGAGTCGGCGGGGTCGTCTTCGATGACCGTGACGACGGTGCGTTGGTCGACGAAGCGGGTGAGATCATCCACGTGCCCGTCGGTGTCGTCGCCTTCGATCCCGTCGCCCAGCCAGAGGATGTTGCCGACGCCGAGGTAGTCCCGCAGGTAGCGTTCGATCTCCTCCTTCGAGAGCGACGGGTTGCGGTTGGGATTGAGGAGGCAGGCCTCGGTCGTGAGCAGCGTGCCCCGGCCGTTCACCTCGATGCTGCCGCCCTCGAGCACCACGCCCGGACTGACCACCGGGATCCCCAGTTCCCGGCCGATCCGGGTGGGGATGACGTCGTCCAGGTCGTAGGGCGGGTACTTGTTACCCCAGGCGTTGTAGCCCCAGTCGAGAATCAGCTCCTCCCGCCGGCCGTTCACCTCCCGCTGTACGAAGATGGGCCCGTGATCCCGGCACCAGGCATCGTTCGTGGGGTGGTGGTGGAAGAACACGTTGTCCGCGGGGACGTCGCGCGCGGCCAGCAGCGCCCGCACGTGCCGCTCCATCGCCTCGTCCCGGACGTTGAGGTGGACCTCCTCGCCCGGGGCCAGCCAGCGTACCATCTCGGCGAAGATGCCCGGCACCAGCTCGAACTTCCCGGGCCAGCTTGCCTCCTTGTGCGGCCAGCTGAGCCAGGTGCCGCGGTGCGGGGCCCACTCGGGGGGCATGCGGTAGCCCTGATCCTTCAAGGAACCGGTCATTCGTTCATGATTGACGATTGGCGATTGACGATTGACAATTGCTTCGCTGCCTTCGATTTCACCGCGTGACTTTCGGCTGGTATCGAGTTGTCATGATGCTGGACCCTCGACTGGGCCCGCCAAATTCACCTGATGAGGTTCCCCAGGGAATCGAAAGCTCGCGCGCTGCAGCTTCGCGCGTTAGAGTTGGCGGCCCGTATCGTTGTCCTTTCCCGCGCTCTTCCCCGGACCGACGAAGCCAGGATCATCCGATCCCAGCTGCTGCGGTCCGCTACGTCTACTGCAGCCAACTATCGCTCCGCCTGCCGGGCCCAATCCGCGAATGCATTTGTCGCCAAGCTCTCGATTGCCCTGGAGGAAGCTGATGAGGTGGTCTTGTGGCTTCGCCTGCTGGTCCGGGTTGGACTGGCAGCCAAGCAGGATGTGCGGCCGCTGATCATCGAGGCGGATGAGTTGGTGC
>DASTEX010000110.1:0-2149 GCA_035709185.1 Gemmatimonadales bacterium | reverse complement strand
CCACCACGCCCACGATGATCCCGTCGGGACCCTGGTTGATCCGCTGGCCAATGGGGTCTTCCCCGGGGAAGAACTCCTCTGCCAGCCGGCGTTCGATCACCACCGGCACCACTCCATCACCGGCCTCGGCCCCGTCCCCCGGCTCGAACCGGCGCCCGCTCAGGAGCGGAATGCCCATGGTCTCGAAATAACCGGCATGAACGAACCGCATGTCGGCGTGGAGTTGCGGTCCGCCGGCTGATTCCGGGCGCCCGATGATGCGAAAGGGGCTGCTGTTTCTGCCGGTGCCGAAGGGAATGTCGCTGATGTATCCCAGGCTGATCACGCCCGGGAGCCCGCCCAGGCGTTCGGCCAGCGCGTCGAACGCAGCGATCCGCTGTGCGGCCTCCGGATAGGCGGCGGTCGGCAATGAGACCCGGAAGCTGGTGACGTGATCGGTTTCAAAGCCCGGGTCGATCGCGAGCAGCCGGCCCAGGCTCCGCACCAGGGCACCGGCACCCAGAACCAGGACACAGGACAGCGCCACCTGTGCCACCACGCCCGCCCGGAGCAGACGGAAGCGCCCGCCGACGGACCCCCGCGTCCCCTCGCGGATCAGTCCGTTCAGGTCCGGGCGGCCGGTGCGCCAGGCCGGCAGCAGGCCGAAGAGCGCGGTGGCCGCCAGCGTGACCAGTCCGGAATAGGCGAGCACTGCGCGGTCCACCCGGAGCGTGGCCAACGCCCGCAGCTCCGGAATCTCCAGTTGCCGCAGCAGGGCGACTGCGCCGGCCGCGAGGGCGATGCCCAGCGCGCCCCCGCCCAGCGCAATCAGCCCGCTCTCGAGCACCAGCTGGCGGACGATGGACCAGCGGCCGGCGCCTAACGCCGCGCGCACGGCCAGCTCGCGTTCCCGTTCGGTGGCGCGCACCAGCTGCAGATTCCCCACATTGGCGCAGGCGATCAGGAGCAGGAACACCACCGCCGCCTGGAGGACGACCAGGAAGCCTCGCAGTTCGCCCGCCAGCCAACGGGAGAAGGACTGTCCGGTGAGCTGATGACCGGTGGCCGGATCGTATCCGCCATAACGCTGGTGCCATTGACCCGAAATGTCCGCCAGCCTGGCCGGCAGACTGGCGGGATCCACGTCGGAACGGAGCCGGCCAATCGCGGTCACGGCCCAGACGCCCCTTCCCTGCGGCTGCCGGTCGCGCTCCTGGATCTGATAGGGAACGAAGACCTGGCCGGTTCGGGGATAGGTCAGGTTTTCCGGAAGGACGCCGATGATTTCGAACGCCAGTTCATTGAGCTGGATGCTCCGGCCGATCACGCTCTGGTCACCACCGAAGGCGGTGCGCCAGAAGGAATGGCTGAGCACCGCGACCTGCACGTTGCCGCCCTGCGAATCCTCCGGCCGATAGAGCCGCCCCAGCACCGGAGTGACCTGGAACACCTCGAAGAACGGACCCACCGTTGCCACGCCGAGGATCCGGTCAGGATCCCCCACACCGGTGAGGTTGAAGCTCCGGCCAATCCAGCCGGCCACCCCTTCGAACAGGCTCCGCTCCGCCGCCAGATCCAGCACTTCGGGGACCGACAACTGGGCGCCGAGGAGCGGCAGGGCGGGCGCATCCTGGCGGATCATCACCAGCCGGTCGGCCCCGGGAACGGTGAGGGGCCGGAGGACCACCGATCGGAGGGCGCTGAATACCGCGGTGTTAGCCCCGATCGCGAGCGCCAGGGTCAGCACCGTTACCGCCAGAAAGCCGGGCCGCCGGGTCAGCGACCGGCTCGCGAGCCTTAGTTCCCAGCCCAGTGTCCCGATCCAGTCTCTCATACTCCGACGCCTCGAGGAGGTCCCCGCATTGGACACCTGGTGGCTGTCAAGCGCTGGAAAGACGAGCCCCGTCCCCGATACGCCGGGAACGGGGCTCGAGCGCCCGACCGGGGAGTGAGGTCAGGCGGCGGGCGCAAAGAAGAAGCGCAGCTGGAGCAGCTTCAGCCCGTGGTTGTCGTAATTCCAGAAGTAGTTCTCGAAGCAGCGGTCGAACAGGTACACGTCGTACGAATCCGGCAGGCCGTCGGTCGAGTCGGCATCGCCGTCGATGCAGGCCGCGAGCTCCGGGTCGAGTGCGTCGTTGACCGTGATCGTCATGTGCAGCAGGTTCTCCGT
>DASTEX010000109.1:0-2730 GCA_035709185.1 Gemmatimonadales bacterium | reverse complement strand
CTCGCAGTTCCCGCCGGTTTCCGCCGCCAGATCCACGATGACCGATCCGGGCTTCATGGCACCGACCATGGCCGCGGTGATCAGGCGGGGCGCCGGCTTGCCCGGGATCTGCGCGGTGGTGATCACCAGGTCCTGGGCCACCACGTGCCGGCCGATGGCGTCGAGTACCCGCTGCTGCTGCTGCTCATCCAGTTCCCCGGCGTAGCCCCCGGCTGCTTCCGCGGCCACCTGTTCCACTTCGACGAAGGAAGCTCCCAAGCTCTGGACCTGCTCTTTGACCACCGGACGAACGTCGAAGGCCGACACCACTGCGCCCAGCCGGCGGGCCGTGGCGATGGCCTGGAGACCGGCGACTCCCGCCCCGATGACGAACGCCTTACCGGGCGGAATCGTGCCCGCTGCCGTCGTGAGCATGGGAAGCAGCCGCGAGAGGTGAGAGGCGCCCAGCAGCACCGCCTGGTAGCCGGCCACCGTGGCCTGCGAAGAGAGCACGTCCATGCTCTGGGCCTTGGTGGTCCGGGGCACCAGCTCCATGGCGAAAGCGGTCACCTGACGGTTCGAGAGATCACTCAGCAACCCGCCACTGGCCGCGGGCTGCAACAGGCTCACCAGGGCGGCGCCGCTCCGGAACCGGGCCGCCTCGGTCTCGCTGGGCCGCTGCACCTTGAGCACCAGTTCGGCACCGAAGGCCGTCTCGGCGTCGACCAGCCGGGCGCCGGCCTCCTCGTATTCGCGATCGGCGACGTGCGCGCTGCGGCCGGCGTCCCGCTCCACCAGGACCTCGACCCCCTGTTTGGCAAAGCGGGACACGGCGGCCGGCATGAGAGCCACGCGTCGCTCGCGTAACGCGGTTTCCCGCGGCACACCGATACGCATCCGTTCTCCTTATCAGTCGGGGAAAAGCCCGCGCAATTTAACGGAGGACGTGAGGAGGGAGGAGTAAGGAGTAGGGAGTAGGGAGTAGGAGTAAGGCGTGAAGGGGCCTCCTTACACCTTCCTGCCGACACCTTACTCTTATCGCATGGCCCGAATAGCCGAAGCCTTTGCTCCCGGTTCGATCGGAAACGTCGGTCCCGGGCTCGACGTGCTGGGTCTGGCCGTCGCCGGGTTAGGCGACACGGTGATCGCCGAGCGGCGCGACCGGTCCGGGATCGAGCTGGCCGATCCCGGCCACGAGGAGCTTCCCAGGGAACCGGACCGGCACGCCAGCGCACTCGCCGCGCGGGCGGTGCTGCACCGGGCCGGCGCAGACTCGCTGGGTATGGTGCTGCACGTTCGGAAGCGGTTACCCCTCTCCGGCGGACAGGGCGGGAGCGCGGCCTCGGCGGTGGCCGGCGCCGGAGCGGTCAATGCCCTGCTGGCGGAACCGCTGCCCCCCGACCAGCTGCTGGCGGCGGCGCTGGAAGCCGAGAGCGTGGTTGCCGGGCGGCATCTCGACAACATCGCGGCGAGCCTGCTGGGCGGGCTGGTGCTGGTGCGCTCCCTCGATCCCATCGACGCGGTCACCGTCCCGATCCCGCCGGACCTCCCCCTGGTGCTGGTACAACCCCGGATGCGGCTCAAGACGGCCGACGGACGAGCAGCACTGCCTGCTTCGGTGCCGTTGTCGACCGTCATTCACCAGATGGCCCAGGTGGGGGCGATCGTCGCGGCGGCAGCCGAGGGAAACCTGGCCCTCCTGGGACGGGCCATCGATGACCGAATTGCCGAGCCGTCCCGGGCACCGCTGCTGCCCGGGTTTACCGAAGCCAAGCGGGCCGCCCAGGAAGCCGGTGCGCTGGGCTGCTCCATCTCGGGCAGCGGTCCCACGGCCTTCGCGCTCGCGCCTGACGCGGCTTCGGCACCGGCCATCGCCCGCGCCATGGTTGAGGCTTACGCCAGAGCGGGACTGGAAGCGGACGCCCGGATCACCCATCCCGATCTCAACGGACTCCGGGTCGAGATCTCATGAGACTGTTCACCACGCCCCGTCCCGCCACCTGGCAGGTGTGCATCACTTGCGGGAACGAACGGCTGGAGGATGATCCGACGATCCGCTGTGCCTGTGGCGGACTGCTGTCGGTGCAGCACCGGGCACCGGAGCTGTCAGGCGAAGCATTACGCGGGCTCTTCCAGAGCCGCGGCAGCATCCGGCCCGGCGCACCCGGCTCCGGTGTCTGGCGCTATCGCGAGCTGGTCCTCCCGAGCGCGAGCGATCCTGAGCTGGTGAGTCATCCCGAGGGGAACACCCCGCTGCTCGAGCGTCGCGCGATTGCGGACTGGGCCGGCCTCGAGTCGCTCTATCTCAAGCACGAAGGCCACAATCCCACCGGTTCGTTCAAGGACCGCGGCATGACCGTCGGAATGACCCAGGCACAGCGGGTGGGCGCCCGGGCGGTCGCCTGCGCCTCCACCGGCAATACCGCGGCGTCACTCGCGGCCTACGCGGCGCAGGCCGGGATCCCGGCGCTGGTGCTGGTACCGGCCGGGCGCATCGCCCTCGGCAAGCTGGCCCAGACTCTGGCGTACGGCGCGCGGACTCTCTCGGTGCGGGGAGACTTCGATACCTGCCTCCGACTGCTGGACGAGGCCAGCCAGCGTCTGGGCGTGTATCTGCTCAATTCGATCAATCCGTTCCGGCTGGAAGGGCAGAAGACCATCGTGCTCGAGCTGTTGCAGCAGCTCCAGTGGAAAGTCCCCGACTGGATCGTGCTGCCGGCCGGCAACCTGGGGAATCTCTCGGCATTCGGA
>DASTEX010000108.1:0-2038 GCA_035709185.1 Gemmatimonadales bacterium | reverse complement strand
GGAGAGCATCGGAGGGGCCCGCAAGCGGCGGCTGCGGGTGGAGGAGCTGCTCGACAGCTTCGACCGGCTGCGGAGCGCGGACCTGGTGGACCAGTCGGCCGCGGAGATGGTCCGCCGGCTCTACCTCTGAGCATGAGCCGGGATCTTGCGGTGTGAACCGGAGCCGCAGCGTTGCGTCGTCTCGGCAGCCGGCGGCGCAGTCGCTGAAGGCTGACAGTATACGTCCCGGGCTCGAGCCCGGGGAGCATCCGAGTGTCCCGACCCCCCCACCTCCCGCACGCCCGTGTGACCCGTTACCACAATCCCTGGCTCGCGTCCCCCTCCACCGTGACCGGGGTCGAGAGCGGCGAGTCTCAGCCACGTTTCACGCTTCCTTCAGATTGCCGGGGAAAGATTGACGACCGCAGACCATCGGTGCCCTACACACATCTTCAGCAACCCCTATGGCTACCCCATCGTGTCTCACCAGTGGAGCGTCCGGCGTGGCCGCCGGCACCCTTGAAGAGCGGTATGAGCATGCAGACACTCGCGAGGTCGTTGCCCTGGTGAATGAAGCGGCCGAGCTGGTAAGCGAGAAGGGCGAGGCCGCGTTCGCCGATTTCGCGATGGTGGACAGCAGGTGGCAGCAGGGAGAGCGCTACATCTTCGTGCTGGATCTCGCGGGCGACATGCTGGTGCATCCCGATCCCGTGCTCCGGACGAGGAACCAACTCGATCTCGAGGACATCGCCGGAAAACCGGTCATCCGTGGGTTGCTCGATGCGGCAACGGAACTCCCCGCCAGGCCGGAGGGTTGGTACCACTACCAGTGGCCGGTGCCGGGTGGGCTCCTGCCGCGCTGGAAGAGCAGCTACGTACGTCTGGTCGAGGCGCCGTCCGGCAAGAGCTACGTCGTCGGAAGCGGGATGTACAACGACCGGATGGAACGGCCCTTCGTGGTCGATCTGGTGAATCACGCGGTCGCAGAAATCGAGCACCGCGGCGAGGCTGCCTTTCAGCTCTTCCGTGATCCGAAAGGCCGGTTCATCGCCAAGGACGCCTACGTCTTTGTGGTCGACATGAACGGAGTGGATCTCGTGAACCCCGCGTTCCCCAATCTGGAGGGACGCAACCTGCTGGACCTGAAGGACATCGAGGGCAGGCAGCTGATCCGCGACATGCTCGACCTGATCAGGACGGACGGCTCCGGGTGGGTGGATTACCTGTGGCCCAAGCCCGGGGAGAGCGTCTCCACCCGGAAGTCGGCCCATGTGAGCCTCGCCAGGTTGGCGGGCAAGCCGGTGATGGTGGGGTGCGGGACGTACCTGGCGGACGCGCCCAAAGCAGCCAGGGTCAAGCAGATGACGGCCGGTGAACTGATGGCGCTGGTCCGCGAAGGCGCTGCGCTGCTGGAGCAGGAGGGTGAGCAGGCCTACCCGGAGTTCCGCACCCGGGGATCCAAGTGGTTCCGCTACAACACCTACTTCTTCGTGTGGACCACCGACGGGATCCGCACCTTCCAGGCCCCGGAGCCGGCGCTGGAGGGCCAGGACGTCCGCGGCCTGAAGGACATTGCCGGCCGGCCCATCGGCGAGATGATCCTGGGCGTGGGCACCGGTCCCACAGGCGAAGGATGGGTCCATTACATGTATCCGGAGCCGGGCGACATCTTCCCGGCCTGGAAATCCACCTTCTTGAAGCGAGTGACGTTCCCATCCGGTAAACAGCACATTCTCGGCTGCGGGATCTACCACATGCAGATGGATAGGGTCCTCGTCGAAGACCTCGTGGACCGCGCCGCGGCGCTGCTGGCCGAGAAGGGAAAAGAGGCCTTCGGCCAGCTGCGGGACAAGACGGGGCCGTTCGTCTTCATGGATACATACGTCTTTGTCCACTCCATGAACGGCACCGAACTGGTGAACCCCGCTCAGCCCAGCCTGGAAGGGCGAAACCTCATGGACCTGAAGGATGTGCGTGGGAAGGCCGTAGTCAGGGAGCAGATCACCGCGGTCACGCAGGATGCCAGCGCCTGGCTGGAATGCCATTGGTATAGACCCGG
>DASTEX010000107.1:0-3098 GCA_035709185.1 Gemmatimonadales bacterium | reverse complement strand
CGGCAGCTGGCAGCGGGGCCGCGCCATCACCCTGTCGATCCAGATGCGGCCGGGGGAGAAGATCGGCCAGTTCGGGGCCGCGATGGATTCCGCCATCGCGGTGCTGCGCGACCGCCTGCCTCCCGACCTGGTGATCGCGCGGACGTCCGACCAGCCGCTCCAGGTGGAAGAGAATGTCAGCCTGTTCATGAGCAGCCTCTGGGAGGCGATTGCGCTGGTGGTGGTGATCGCCCTGATCGGGTTCTGGGAGTGGCGCTCGGCCCTGGTGCTCGCGATCAGCATCCCGCTGACGCTGGCCATGACCTTCGGGATGATGGCCGCGCTGGGAGTGGACATCCAGCAGGTGTCGATCGCTTCGCTCATCATCGCCCTCGGCCTGCTGGTGGATGATCCCGTCGTTGCGGGCGACGCCATCAAGCGGGATCTCGATCACGGGCATCGCCCGGTGATCGCCGGATGGCTGGGACCCACCAAGCTGGGCCGGGCCATCCTCTTCGCCACCGTCACCAACATCGTGGCGTACCTGCCGCTGCTGCTGCTGACTGGAGCCACCGGCCAGTTCCTGGTGACGCTGCCCATCGTGCTCACCTGCTCCCTGGTGGCATCGCGGCTGGTGTCGATGACGTTCATTCCGCTGCTCGGGTACTATCTGCTCCGGCCCGGACGCAAAGCCGCCCTACCGATCGCGGAGCGGCGCCATCGCGGTTTCGCCGGCTGGTACTACAAGCTTGGCCGGGCAGCGATAGCCCACCGGTGGAAGGTCGCCTTCGGGTCGCTCGGCGTCCTGGTGCTGGGCGGCGGGATCATGGCCACCCTCAAGCCCCAGTACTTTCCCAAGGATCTTCAGTACCTGTCGTACGTGGAGGTCTGGCTGCCGGAGGACGCGCCGGTCGCGGCCACCCGCGAGGTGACCGGGCGGGTCGAGTTGCTGGTACGCCAGCACGCGGAGGAATACTTCGCTCATCACCAGAGCGGTCACGGCGAGGGCGGGCTGGTTTCGCTTACGACGTTCGTGGGCGGAGGCGGTCCCCGGTTCTGGTCCACGTTCTCGCCCGAGCCGATGCAGCCCAACTATGGCGTGATCGTGCTCCAGATCAGAGCGAAGCAGGATACACCCGGCCTGGTGGCCGCGCTCCAGGAGGCATTGTCCACCGAGGTGACGGGGGCCCGGGTCAACGTGCGCGAGCTGGAGACCGGCCCGCCGGTCGGCATTCCGGTGTCGGTCCGGCTGAGCGGCGACAACGGGCCGGCGCTCCGGGCCGCCGCGGAAGAACTGATGGAGATCTTCCGCGCCAACCCGCTGGCCGAGCGGGTGCAGGACGACTGGGGCGCGGAGCGTTTCGCAGTGGACGTGGCGATCGACCCCGACCGGGCCAATCGCGCCGGGCTGACCAACGCCGACGTGGCGCTGAGCACGGCCGTGGGCCTCAATGGGTTCGAGCTCACGGCCATGCACCAGGGTGATGAGGTGATACCGGTGGTGGCGCGACTCCGGATGGAGGAACGGGCCCGCCTGGCCGACCTGCGCAATCTCTACGTTTACAGTATGCAGGGCGACAGCAGAGTGCCGCTCGCCCAGATCGCGACGCTCCAGACCGGAATGCGGCCGGAGAAGATCGTGCGGCGGGACCAGTTCCGCACCATCACGGTGGGAGCGTTTCCCCGGTCCGGTGTGCTGGCTTCGGAAGTCATGAAGTATTCGCAACCCGAGATCGAGCGGTTCGCGACCACGCTGCCGCCGGGACTGCGGATGGAGATCGCGGGCGAACTGGAGAAGCAGCAGTCCGGGTTCACCGAGCTGGGGCTGATCCTCGGAATATCGATCGCCCTGATCTTCGTGGCGCTGGCGGTGCAGTTCCAGAACGCGGTGAAGCCGTTGCTGGTGTTCGGCGCCATCCCCTATGGCATGGTGGGCGCGGTGGCGGCGCTGGCGCTGACCGGGCTGCCCTTCGGCTTCATGGCCTTTCTAGGCATCGTGAGCCTGGTGGGCGTGATCGTGAGCCACGTGATCGTGCTGTTCGATTTCATCGAGGAGGCCCGGGAAAAAGGCGAGAGCCTGGAGCATGCACTGCTCGACGCCGGAATTCTCCGGCTCCGGCCGGTGCTGATCACGGTGGGCGCCACCATCTTCGCGCTGGTGCCGCTGGCGCTTCACGGCGGGCCGCTGTGGCAGCCGCTCTGTTATGCCCAGATCGGCGGCCTGGCCATGGCGACCGTCGTCACTCTGATCCTGGTGCCGGTGTTCTATGCGATCTCGGTACTGGACCTCAAAATCGTAAAGTGGGAGGCAACGTCGTGATAAGGAGCATACTCGCCGGGGTAGTCGCCGGGATGGTCGTCGTGGGACCGGGGGAAGCCCAGCAGGTGCGGGACCTGTTTCAGCGGGCCAGCCGGTCCGTGGTCGTGGTGGAGACACTGGAGAAGACGCCGGCGTCCGAGCCGGGCGGCGGGCTGGTCACCGCCGGCGGAATCGGCTCGGGCACCATCATCTCATCCGACGGCCGGATTCTCACCGCGGCCCACGTGGTTCAGACCGCCGACCGGGTCCGGGTGGGACTCAAGGACGGACGCGCCTTCATGGCCAGGGTGATCTCGTCTTCTCCCCGGGCCGACGTGGCACTGCTCCAGCTGGAAGATCCTCCAGGGGACCTGGTGCCGGCCAGGCTGGGCGATTCCGACTCGCTGGAGACCGGGGACGAGATAGTGGTGGTCGGTGCCCCGTACGGGTTGAGCTACACGCTGACGGCCGGACACGTGAGCGGCCGGCTCCGGCCCCGCGGTTCCATCAGCGGCGTCCCGATGGAGTTCATTCAGACCGACGCATCGATCAACCAGGGCAATTCGGGCGGCCCGATGTTCAACCTTCAGGGCGAAGTCGTAGGCGTGGTGAGTTACATCCTGACGCAGTCGGGTGGATTCGAGGGACTCGGCTTCGCAGTGACGTCCAACGTTGCCCGGAACCTGCTGCTCTCGAAGCCTTCCTTCTGGACCGGGGTGGACGGCGTGCTGCTCACCGGCGGTCTGGCCCGGCTGCTGAATGTGCACCAGTCGGCCGGTGTGCTGATCGAACGTGTCGGTGCGGGATCACCCGGGTCCAC
>DASTEX010000106.1:0-3908 GCA_035709185.1 Gemmatimonadales bacterium | reverse complement strand
GACCGTTCTGCTCATATTCTCGGGTCCGAGTCGGAGCCACCTCGAACGATGTCAGGACCAACCGCCCGCCCGCCCGCCGGCCCGCCGGTCCGCCTCAGGTTCTGGGGCGTCCGCGGTTCCATTCCCTGCCCCGGTCCTGCCACCGTCCGCTACGGCGGCAACACCTCCTGCATGGCTCTCGAACTGGCGCAAGGCGGCCAGATCATCTTCGACGCGGGGACCGGCATCCGTGAGCTGGCCCGGGAGCTGCGGCGGTCGGGAAAGCCGGTGACGGCCCATCTGCTTCTGACCCACATCCACTGGGACCACATCCACGGACTGCCGTTCTTCTTCCCCCTCTACCGGGAGGACACCGCGGTCACCATCTACGGTCCCGCGCACCCGGCCGGACTGCGCGGCCTGCTGGAACGCCAGATGACCTGGGAGATGTTTCCCATCCCGCCCTCGGCCCAGGTGGGATTGAGAGCTGTCATCGAAACCGGGAACGAGCCGTTTCCGGTGGCGGGGTGGGAGGTTCGGACCCAACGGCTCTGTCACCCCGGTCCCACGCAGGCCTATCGGCTGACGAGTGCCCGGCATGACTTTGCCTATGTCACCGACAACGAGCTGGCCGGGGGAGCGCACGGGGTCGGACCTGCCTGGAGGGACGATCTGGTACATTTCCTCACTGGCGTGCACACCCTGGTCCACGATGCCACCTGGGCCGATGACGAAGTGGATGCGTACTCGGGGTGGGGACACTCCTGTCCCCGGCAGGCGATCATGCTGGCGCGGGACGTCGGCTGCCGCCGTCTGGTGCTCTTCCACCACAACCCCGAACACGACGACGGGGCCATGGATCGGCATCTGGAGCAGGCCCGGTCGACTGCTGCGGAGACGGCCCCCGGTCTCGAGGTCGTTGCCGCCAGGGAGGGAGAAAGCCTTGAACTCTGAAGCCCGTCGTTGGACCCGGCCCCTGCTGGCCGGCCTGGTGCTTTTCGCCTCCGGGGCTTCCCTGGCGGCGCAGCAGGACACCACTCGCCCAGCGATTGCCGTCCTCGCCTTCGAGAACGGCGGGTCCTACGGCCAGGACCGGGAGAATTACGAGGGGCTGAGCCGGGGCGTCGCCGGACTGCTCCAGAGCCAGCTCGGCCGTAATCCCGCGGTCCGGCTGATCGAACGCAGCGAGGCCCAGCGCCTGCTGGACGAGCAGTCGTTAGGCGCCGCCGGCCGGCTCGATCGGGAAACCGCGGCCCGGGTCGGCAAGCTGGCCGGGGCCCGCTACGTGATCGCGGGGACCTTCATCGATCTCTACGGCGACTTCCGGCTCTACGCCCGGATCATCGACGCGCAAACCGGCCAGATTCTGCTGGTGGCCCGCCCCCCTGCCAGCCTGGTCGAGATCAAGGACCTGGACCGGATGGTTCAGAGCCTGGCCACCCAGATCTTCACCCAGATCAAATTGCCCCCGGGGCCCGCCCGGGTGGCCCGGAATATTCCACCCCAAGCCCTGACGATGTACGGCCGGGCGCTGCTGTATGAAGATCGGGGCGAGCGGGCCCGGGCCGCGGAGTACTATCAGCAGGCGATCGATTTCTTTCCGGGGTTCAGCGAAGCCGGCGAAGGACTCAGGAGACTGCGGCCCGGCGCTTCCTGACCGCCATCGTCAGACCGCCGGCCAGGCCGAGGTGAACCGGCAGGGTCAGCGCGATGATCTCCCCGTTGGCCTGGCCCGAGGCCGGCAGGAGTTTGACCGCCAGGCCGATCGCCGCGCCGAGGGTCACCAGCCAGGCCAAGGCCACGGCAGCTCGGCTCCGCCCCGCATGGCCCCGCAGCGCGCCGGGCAGCAGCGGGAGCAATGCCACCGCAATCAGGTTGAACTGCCAGAGGTTCTGGTTCCGATGAGTAATCTGGTGCTCGCTGAAGAACGCGAGGAACACCAGCACCGCGCCCGCCAGCGCGGAGAAGAGGGCCCATCCACCCGCCAGCCAGCCGAACGCCTTCCGCGGGATGGAGAGGTGAGCCAGGCGGCCCAGCAGATACAGCAGCGCACCCAGAAACACGCCCAGCGTCATGAAATTCAGGGTCCAGTCCGACGGTGACTCGGGGACCGGCCACTCGTCCCCCTCGGCGAGCGCGACCTGGGCTCTCACCAGCGGAATGGAATCACCCTCCGGGCCGGTAATCCGGATTTCGCCCAGGTAATCCCGCAGCTTGGCCGGCAGGAAGGTCTCTTCGTACCGGGTGATCGGCCGGTCGGCGGCCGGACCCAGCCCGGCATCCACCCCGAAATAGTTCACCGGATTGTTTTCCAAAGACCGCCGGGTGTGCCAGCGGTAACTCACGCCGGTGGTATCGGGCGCAAGGGTCCTCCGGATGGCGCCGCCGATCACCGCATCGATCGCATCGCGCAGCCGGGTGGAGCAGTTGTCGCGGTAGTAGTCGTACCGGTACAGGCCCCGATCGTCTTCGTAATCGGCTTCCAGGAACTCACGCAGCCGGATCCGCTGGGCCGGTGAAAGCGCCAGCTGCTGCATCCAGGCCGATCGCTGCCGCCGGATGTAGGCGTTGATCAGGGCCACCCCGTCGTCCCGCCCCATCCAGTACTGCATCCGGCCCCGGGCAAAGCCGATGAAAAACTGCTTCTGCTCGAAGCTGAACCGGCCGTAATCGTACGCGGTGCTTTCGCTGGTCACCGTATCGCGGATCAGAATCGCGTTGTGTCCGAAGCGCTCCCAGATCTGGGAGCCCGGGCCGAAGGTGACGAGATACACCGCCAGGTGACGGCCGTCCTCCGCCAGCGGAAGGGGATAGGGGAGTTCCTGCTGCTGCGCCGGCCCGGCGGCCAGCGCCATCAAGAGAGCAATCACAGGGTGACGTCGCGCCCGTCGGCCGCGGAGCGGTAGATCGCTTCGATCACCCGCTGCACGATGACCTGCTCCTCCAGCGGCGGAGGGGGCGCCTCGCCCCGCACCGCGGCAAGGAAGTGGGCCCATTGGGCGCGGAAGGCGGCGATGAAGAGGTTCTCGCGGGCCCCCGATCCGCTGGGCGAGACGTCATGCACCGTGCCGTGCATTTCCTTCCAGACCCGGAGCGGGTTGAGGTTGGCACTCCCCCGGGTGCCCCGCACCCCGGCGCCGAAATACTCGCCCTCGCCGATGTAACGCCAGGTCACGTCGATGAACATGGCCAGGCCGCCCTCGCAATGCACCAGGGCGCTGCCGGACTGCTCCACCGCGCGGTCGCCCCGCCCCGCGTAGGAGAGACTCGCGCTCACCCTGAGCGGCACGGGATTGCCGGCCATCCAGAAGCAGAGGTCGATCATGGTGAGCCCCAGGTCCAGCATGGCGCCGCCGCCCGATTCATCCCGGCGCTGGCGCCAGCCCATCGGGGCCCGGGTCGGACGCGCCACGTGCCAGCCGGCCCGGATGCTGTCGAGCTCGCCCAGCTCGCCGCCCTGCACGAAGCTCCGGATCGCCTGGGTGTCCGGGCGGTAGCGATGGTTCATGCCCACCATGACGACCCGCTCGGCGCGATCCGCGGCCCGCTTGATCCGCTGGACACTCTGGCTGGAGAGCGCCACCGGCTTCTCCACCAGGATGTGGACCCCGGCCGAAAGCCCGGCGAGCACGTGGGGCTCATGGAGGTGATTGGGGGTGCAGATCAGCAGCGCGTCCAGCTGCTCATGGCTCAAGAGGTCCTGAATGTCGTCATAGACGCTGGCCACGCCGTACCGGCTCGCGAGGGCCCGGGCCTTGGGGACGTCGGTGTCGCACAGGGCGGCCACCTCCACGGTGCGCAGCTTCTTGAGCACCGGAAGATGGGCCACCTGCAGAACGGCACCGGCACCTATCACGCCCAGTCGGAGAACGTCGCTCATCTGAGAATGGGAGAAATCGGGTGAAAGATAATGCAGAGTGCAGATTGCT
>DASTEX010000105.1:0-11145 GCA_035709185.1 Gemmatimonadales bacterium | reverse complement strand
TCGTACCTCCATGGTCCGGATCAAGTGGCGGCCAAGGTACTTCGTTCAGTGACCTCAGCAGCGACTACACAGCCGTGAACGTCAATGCAGTCAACCTCCTCATTGTTGACGACATCCCTAACAGGACGATTGGGGGAGAGTTCACCTTCAAGGTCACCGCAACTGCCGGAAGTTCGGTGCTGGTAGAGAATGTGGCGATCACGATCAGTATCGCTGGAAACCAGGGGGATCCGGCGATGCTGTCCGGGACGGGATGCGCCACTGATGGGCAGAGTTGCACCCTCACGACAGAAGAAGAAGGCGAAGTCACATTCACTCTCAGCCTCAACAAGGCGGGCGGGTACACTCTTCAGGCGACCGGGTCGCTTCTGGGGATCACAGTCAATCCGGACCTTTCCAACCTTTTCATCATCTCGGGTAACTGATCTCCAGGAGTCGAGAACAGGGGGGCCGGAGCAATCCGGCCCTTCTTCTTTTTCTGCCGTGACGACGCGACCCGAGAGCGACCTCCTCACGTGAGTTATAGATTTCTCCGGATGAGAACCGCCCTTCAGACCGTCGGACCGGCTGGCCGTCCGAGGACTGCCCGCCTGCCCGCTTGCCCGCCTGCCCGCCCATGATCGCGCTGGCTCGGAAGTACCGCCCCCGCAAGTTCAGCGACCTCCTGGTCCAGGACCATGTGGCCGCCGCACTGCGGGGCGCGGTGTCCCGCAACCGCGTGGGCCATGGCTACCTGCTGACCGGTCCTCGGGGCGTCGGCAAGACTACTGCCGCCCGGATCCTCGCCATGGCACTCAACTGTGAGCGGCAGGACTGGAGTGCCCCTACCGGCGAGCCCTGTGGCGAATGCACCAGCTGCGTCCGGATCTGGAGTGGTGGGGCCAGCCTCGACGTGGTGGAGATCGACGCCGCCAGCAACCGCGGCGTGGACGACGCGCGCGACCTGCGGGAGCGGGCGATGTACGCCCCATCGACCGCCGAGCACTACAAGGTGTATATCGTCGACGAAGCCCACATGCTCACGCGCGAGGCCTGGAACGCCCTCCTCAAGGTGCTGGAAGAGCCGCCGCCCCGGGTGGTCTTCGTCTTCGCGACCACCGAGCCGCAGAAGATCGCCAATACCGCAGCACCGGTCCTCTCCCGGCTCCAGCGCTTCGACTTCAAGCGGATCGGCCCTGTGGCCATCCGCGAGCGCCTGCGCCAGGTGCTGTCGGCCGAAAACCTGAGCGCCGACGATGACGCCCTGATGGTCATCAGCCATCACGCCGACGGCGGCATGCGCGACGCGCTTTCGGTGCTCGACCAGTGCCTGAGCTTCGGCGGGGACCGGATCACCGCCGAGCGGGTCCGCCAGGTACTCGGCCTCGCGAGCGAAGAGCTCTACACCGAGGCGCTCAACCTGGTGGCCGACCGGAACCCGGCCGCGGTGTTCCCCCTGGTCGATCGCCTGGTGGACGTCGGCACCGATCTCACCGATTTCGTGGGCGGGCTGGCGGACGTGCTCCGCTCCTTGATCCTGACGCAGCTGGGCACGCCCCCCGCCGAGCTCACGGAGCGAATGCAGGCGACGGTCACCGATGCCGCGGCCAAGCTCGCGCCGGAGGATTCGGTCCGCATGCTCCGGATGCTCACTGACACCGAGGCCGCCATTCGCCGGAGCGCCAATCCGCGCCTGTCGCTGGAAACGCTGCTGCTGCGCTGGGCGGTGATGGATCGAACCGTCGAGATCGAGCGTCTCCTTGCAGGCGGGCAGGCGGGCAGGCGGACAGGCGGGCAGGGTGAGGCGACAGGCCGTCCAGCCGGCAATCAGCCTGCACCTTCATCCGGAAATCCTGCTGCGGTAGACTCGGCCGGCATTCCGCCCGCCCGCCCGCCTGCCCGCCCGCCCGCTCCAGGCGAGTTCACGCTTCCGGGAGTAACCGCCATCTGGCCCGACATCGTCGAGACCGCCCGGCAGGGAAGCCGTTTCCTGGGCGAGGCCCTCGCGGCGTGTACGGTGGCCAGGGTCGAACCACCTCGGGTGGTCATCCAGCTCCCGGCCGAGCAGGCGGTCATGGCTCCGCCCATCGAAAAGGGCCGGGGCAGCGTCGAGCAGCTGCTCTCTGCCCGGCTCGGTTCCCCGGTAACCCTGGAGCTGATGCAGGGCCCGGCCGCGGCCGCGACGGAACGGCCTAAGCGTATGTCGGAAGCTGCGTTGCGGGCGGAGCGCCTGAAGACGATCCGGGGGAGCGACCCGGCCCTCGACGCGGCAGTGGATGAGTTAGATTTGGAAATCGTAGACGAGAGGCCGCCAAAATGAGTCTCGAATCGCTAGTCGTTGGTCGCTAGCGATCCCGGACTGGCGGCTGGATTCCGGTCTACCATCTCGTGGTGGTGGGGCGGCGACTAGAGACCAATGACCAGCGACTAGCGACTCAACCGTATGGCCGATCTTCAACAACTTCTTCAGCTCGGCCAGCAGGTTCAGGGCCGGCTGCAGCAACTGCAGACTGAGCTTGCCGGCCGTACCGTCGAGGCTACTGCCGGTGCCGGATTGGTGCGGGTCCAGGTGGACGGGCGGGGCCAGGTCCGGACCCTCGACATCGATCCCACCGCGTTCGAAGGGCGCGATCCGGAGCTGCTGGCCGACCTGATTCTCTCGGCCATCGCCGAGGCCCAGCGCCGGGCAGCGGAGCTGGTGCAGGCCGAGATGCGGAGAGTGCAGGGGCTCCCCATCGGTTCTGCGACCTGACCGGTGGCGGCGATTGACGATCTGGTCACCGAGTTCGCCCGGCTCCCGGGGATCGGGCGCAAGACCGCACAGCGACTGACGTACCATCTTCTGCAGCAACCGCCGGAGCGCGCAGCCCGGCTGGCCGACGCGCTTCGCACAGTGGCAGAGCGGGTGCATCCCTGTGCCGATTGCGGCAACCCGACCGAGGCCGAGCGCTGCGAGATCTGTGCAGATCCCCGCCGGGATGGTTCGCTGCTCTGTGTGGTGGAGGAACCGTCCACCGTTGCGGCGATGGACCGGGCAGGGTTTCGGGGACGCTACCTGGTGCTGGGCGGCCGGCTTTCGCCGCTGGATGGCGTGGGGCCGGAAGACCTCCGGATCGATCTGCTGGAACGTCGGGTGAATGACGGGGCGGTGCGCGAGGTGGTCCTGGCCACCAACCCGTCCATCGAAGGCGAGGCCACGGCTACGTTCCTGCATCAGCTGTTGGCCGGACGGGGCATCCGGGTGAGCCGACTGGCCCGGGGCCTGCCGATGGGGGGCGACCTGGATTATGTCGACGGCGTCACGCTCAGCCATGCGCTCGAATCCCGCCGGGAGGTCTGACCCCGTGCGCCCCCGTCGGGTTCTGATGGTGACCGGGCTGGCGGTGTTAGGCGTGGTGGCCGGCTGGACCGTGGCCGGCATGCGTGAGCGGCGGCACCGGAGCGGCCTGTTTCATCCCAGTCCGCTGCGCCGGCTGGCCGCGCTGGGGTGGCTGGAAGGGAAAGGCACCGCGGCCACCCTGCCGCTGCTCCGCGACTATCTCACCTGGGAGGCGCATCCCTTGCTGCGACGCCGCGCGACCCGTCTGCTCAGCCGGCTGGAGGCCACCCTTTGAGCGGGGCTTCCACCTGGTCCCTGGGTGAAGCCGATGCCCGGCGGATCAACGCCGTTCTGAACGCCTTTCTTCGAGAAGCCAACGCCCGCACCACGCTGCTGGTCGATCGCAGCGGGCAGATGCTCGCGGCCGCGGGCGAGCCGCCCCTGTTCGACCATGTGGCGTTCGCGTCGCTCACCGCGGCCGACTTCAGCGCCAACGACCAGCTGGCCCGGATGCTGGGCGAGTCCGAGTTCGGCGCGCTGTTCCACCAGGGGGAACGCGAATCGCTCTACCTGGCCGACGTGGCCCGGCGGGTGATCCTGGTGGTGCTGTTCGACAACCGCACCACGCTCGGGCTCGTAAAGCTGCGGGTCCGGCGGGCGGTGCTGGACCTGTCCGCGCTGTTCGAAGAGCTGTTCGCCCGGGGGCCGGAGCGGGGGACCGTGGAGGCCGGCTTCGTGGGCGAGGCCGAGGACGAGATCGACCGACTTTTCGGAACCATGTGAGGCCTCGACCGGCATGTCGCTGATCAACTACGCGTCGCGCGAGATCAACTGCAAGCTGGTCTATTACGGCCCCGGGCTCGGGGGCAAGACCACCAATCTCGAGTACGTCTATGAGAAAGTGGCGCCCACGGCCAAGGGGAAACTGATCTCGCTGGCGACCGAGACCGAGCGCACCCTCTTCTTCGATTTTCTGCCGGTTGATCTTGGTACCATCCGCGGCTTCAAGACCCGTTTCCATCTCTACACCGTTCCGGGCCAGGTGTACTACAACGCCTCGCGCAAGCTGATTCTCAAGGGCGTGGACGGGGTGGTGTTCGTGGCCGACAGCCAGCTGGAGCGGATGGAAGCGAACCTGGAATCGATGCAGAACCTGTACGACAACATGGCGCAGCACGGATACGACCTGACGAAGATGCCGTTCGTGTTGCAGTACAACAAGCGCGACCTTCCCAACGCCGCCTCGGTCCAGGAGCTCCAGGAGGCGCTCAACCCCGGCTGGCCGGTGGAAGATCCTGCGCGCCAGAAGCCGGTTCCCGATCCCGACCGGCCGGGGGAGCCCCTGGTCCGGCAGGTGGACGGAACCTGGGTGGAACGGGTACCGTATTTCGAGGGAGTGGCGGTGCAGGGCGTCGGCGTGTTCGATACCCTCCGCGCCATCAGCAAGAAGGTCCTGAAGGCCCTCGGGTAGGCGGTATGTGGACCCTTCCCAATATCATTACTCTGGCGCGGATCCTGATCACGCCGGTCATTGCGCTCCTGCCGTTCATCGAAGGCTACACCCCCAAGCTGATCTGCTTCGTGGTCTTTCTGATCGCGGCGTTTTCCGACGTCTACGACGGCCGGCTGGCCCGGAGCCGCAACCAGATCACCGATCTGGGCAAGCTGCTGGATCCGGTGGCCGACAAGCTGCTCCTCCTGGCCACGCTGATCCCGATCTACTGGATCTCGCAGGAGCGGAAGGACCTCTACGACATCCCCGTCTGGGGCAGCATTCCGCTCTGGGTCTGCCTGCTCCTGATCGGGCGCGAGTTCGCCATGACTGCGTTCCGCTGGTGGGCCAAGCGGCGGGGCGTGATCATCGCCGCTCCCGGGCCGGGGAAACTCAAGGCCGCGTTCCAGAACATCTTCATCGGCGCGACCATCGGCTGGTTCGCGTTCCGCAACGCGATCAAGCCGATGGGATGGGAGCGCAGCGCCCTGGCGCGCTTCTGGACCGATTTTCACGGCGGGTTCGTGGCGGTTACCCTGGCCGTGGCCGTGGTCCTCACCGTGTGGTCGTTCGTGGTCTACATCCATCGCTATCGGGACCTCTTCTCGACCTCTTCCGGCCCGTCCCACTAACCCGTGGATCTCGAAGTCGTCACCATCGGCACCGAGCTGCTGCTCGGGTTCACGGTCGACACCAACAGCGCGGTGCTGGGCCGCGACCTCTCGGCGATCGGCGCGCGGATCGTGCGGCGGACCACGGTGGCGGACGACCCCGAGGCGATCGGCCAGGCGGTGAGCCAGGCCCTCTCCCGGGCCAGCATCGTGATCACCACCGGCGGTCTCGGGCCCACCCGCGATGACGTCAGCAAGCGGGTGGTGGCCGACCTGTTCGGTTTTCCGCTCCGGTTCGACGAGGCCATCTGGCAGGACCTGATCGCGCGCTTCCGCCGGCTGGGGCGCGACCCGGCGCCGGCCAACCGGGTCCAGGCCGAGGTCCCCGAGGGTGCCACCGTCATCCCCAACCGGTGGGGCACGGCGCCCGCCCTCTGGTTCGAAGGTCCCCCCGGCATCGTCATCATGCTGCCGGGCGTGCCTAACGAAATGCGCAACCTGGTGCGGCACGAAGTGGTGCCCCGGCTCTCGACCCGGAACCAGGCCGCCCTGGTGGTCCGGTCCCGGATGCTGCGCACGACGTCGATTCCCGAGTCCAGCCTGGCGCAGCGGATCGGTGACCTGGACGAAAAGCTGACCCCGCTCACCCTGGCGTATCTTCCCGGGTTGCACGGAGTGGACCTCCGGCTCACCGCGTGGAACCTGCCGCCGGAGGAGGCGGATCGGCTGCTGGATCAGGCGGCGGGCCGGCTGCGCGAGCTGCTGGGGGACTTCATCTACGGCGAGGGCGAAACCGATCTGGCGGCGATCCTGCTGGACGCGCTGCGGCAACGCGGACTCCGGTTGGCCCTGGCCGAGTCCTGCACCGGCGGGCTGGTGGGCGCGCGGGTGACCGAGATCGCGGGGAGCTCGGACGTGTTCGCCGGCGGGGTCGTCTGCTATGACAACGCGGTCAAGGTCGCGCTGCTGGGGGTGGAACCCGGGCTGATCGAGGCGCACGGCGCGGTGAGCGAGCCGGTTGCGGTTGCCATGGCCCGGGGCGCGGACGCACGATTGAGCGCGTCCGCGGCGATCGGCCTGACCGGGATCGCCGGCCCGGGTGGTGGGAGTGAGGACAAGCCGGTCGGCACCGTCTGCTTCGGATGGGTGGTGAACGACCGGATCGAGCAGGCGCGTTATGTATTCCTGGGCAACCGGCATGAAGTGAGGCAGCGGGCAGCGCAGTATGCGTTGCATCGGTTGTGGAGGATGGTCTGATACAAGTGCCGGGTGCCGGGTGCCGGGTGCCGTGCTGAGTTCAGGGTTCTGTGTACCTGTCACGGCGCAGAGCCTTGTCCGGCTACCGAACTCGGCACCCGGCACCCGGAACGGTACCGGGCACTCGGCACCCGGAACGGTACCGGGCACTCGGCACTCTAGCATCAACGTCCATATTATCTTCTGTGTTCAAAGTTGCAACGAGGTTTCAGATAAGTGGCTGAACGGCATGATGTTCCCGAAGAGGTCGGTGCCCAGGACGACGAGCCGGTAGCCGAACCGGCCAAGCCCGGGCAGCCGGCGGTGTCCGCCCCGGGCGGCGCCGGAGTCCCGGCGGAGCCGTCCGAGAGCGCGGTCGCCCGCCTGGAGGATCAGCTCGGCCAGGCCCAGGAGAAGTATCTCCGGCTGGCGGCGGAGTACGACAACTTCCGCAAGCGGGCCGCCCGCGAGCGGATCGAGCTGTCGGACCGGGCCCAGGCGGCCCTGGTGCTCCGGCTGCTGGATGTGCTGGACGACCTCGACCGGCTGGCGGCCCAGGATCTGTCGGTCACCGGATCGGAGGCGCTGCACGAGGCGCTGGTGCTGGTGGACAAGAAACTGCGCAAGGAGCTGATGACGGCGGGATTGGAACGAATCGAGCCTAACGGTGAGGCGTTCAATCCCGCCGAGCACGAAGCGGTATCGGTGGTGCATGCGCCCGAGCCGGCGCTGGACCACCAGGTGAGCGCCGTGTTCCAGGCCGGGTATCGCTTCAAGGGCTCCCTGGTCCGGCCCGCCCGGGTGCAGGTCTACTCCGCCGAGGTCTGAGCACTCAGTGGCCAATACGGACTACTACCAGATACTCGGCGTTTCCGAATCCGCCAAGGCGGAGGACATCAAGAAGGCGTATCGCCGGCTGGCCAAGCAGTTCCATCCGGACGCCAATCCCAACAACCCGCAGGCGGCGGAGAAGTTCAAGCAGATCTCCGAAGCCCACGCGGTCCTGTCCGATCCCGAGAAGCGGAAGAAGTACGACACGATGCGGAAGCTGGGCGCGTTCGACCCGCGGGCCCGGACCGGGGCCGGCGGGCCCTCCGACTGGCCCCGGGGCGGAGGAGCCGGCGGCGCGGAATCGTTCGACTTCGGCGACCTGGGGCTGGGGGATATCTTCTCCTCCATTTTCGGCCGGGGCCGCAAGGAAGACCGGCGGGGCGAGTCGATCGAGACCACGCTCACGGTGGATTTCCGGACCGCGGTGTTAGGCGGGAAGATCCCGATCACCGTTCCCATCACCGATACCTGTCCCACCTGTACCGGCAGCGGCGCCGCGCCGGGTGCGACGGTCGCCACCTGCCAGGAATGCAAGGGCCGGGGCACCATTTCCTTCGGGCAGGGCGGCTTCGCGGTCAATCGCCCGTGCCCGGCCTGCCGGGGCCGGGGCAAGATCCCGTCGGTGAAGTGTCCCACCTGCGGCGGCGCGGGCCAGGTACGGAGCGAGCGGAAGGTCATTCTCACGGTGCCCGCGGGCAGCGATACCGGCACCAGGATCCGGCTCAAGGGACAGGGGGAGCCCGCGTCTTCCGGTGGCGCCCCCGGCGATCTGCTGGTGACGCTGCAGGTGGAACCGGACCGCTTCTTTACCCGGCACGGCCTGGACCTCGAGTGTGAGATCCCGCTCAACCTGGCTCAGGCCATGCTGGGGACCCAGGTGCGGGTGCGCACGGTAGAAGGGAAGAAGATCCTGCTCCGGATCCCGCCGGGCACTCAGCCGGGACGCAAGCTGCGGATCAAGGGACAGGGAGTGGCGAAAGGGAACCAGCGGGGCGATCAGCTGGTGACCATCAAGGTGCAGCTGCCGGAGCAGCTCACGCCGGAGCAGGAAGAAGCGCTGAAGAAGTTCGTGGAAGTGGCGGGACTGGCCCACTAACCATCGGTCTCGGCCCGTCGCACAACCGGAAACGCCCCGGTCTCGAGTCTCACACCGCTTTCCTTGTACCGCTCGAGCAGCACCCGATGGGTTCCCTGTTCGGGGAAATCGCCCGGATCGCGCTGCTGGTAGCCTCCGTCCTCGTGCAGGTCCCACGCCTGGCGGTTGTCATCCAGCATCAGCTCGAGCAGGCGCCGGATGGTTTCGCGGTACTCCGGGTCTTCCACCGGAACCGATACTTCGATCCGGCGATCGAGGTTCCGCGGCATCCAGTCGGCTGAGCCGATATACACCTCTTCCTCGCCCCCGTTGGCGAAGTACCAGGCGCGGGAGTGCTCCAGGAAGCGTCCGATGATGCTGATCACCCGGATGTGCTCGCTCACGCCGGGCACGCCGGGACGGAGGCAGCAGATGCCCCGCACGACCAGGTCGATGGTGACCCCGGCGCTGGAGGCCTGGTACAGCTCGTGGATCACTTCCGCGTCCACCAGGGCGTTCATCTTGGCCATGATCCGGGCCGGGCGGCCGGCTCGCGCATGGTCGGCCTCCCGCCGGATCCGCTCCAGCAGCCAGGGCCGGAGCTGGCGCGGCGCCACGATGAGCTTCCGGAACTTCTCGGGATAGGCAAAGCCGGTAAGAACGTTGAAGAGATCCGAGAGATCCGCGCCCAACTCGGGATCGCAGGAGAACAGCCCGAAGTCGGTGTAGACCCGGGCGGTGCGGGCGGCATAGTTGCCGGTGCCGATGTGGACGTACCGGCGGATGGCGTGTCCCTCGCGCCGGACCACCAGGATCACTTTGGCGTGGGTCTTGAGACCCGCGACGCCGTAGCTCACGTGGGCGCCGACGTCCTCCAGCCGCTTGGCCCAGCGGATGTTGCTTTCCTCATCGAACCGGGCCCGGAGCTCGATCAACACCGCCACCTGCTTGCCCCGTTCGGCCGCCTGCAGCAGCAGCTTGGCCGTGTTCGAATCGGCCCCGATCCGGTACAGCGTCAGCTTGATCGCCAGGACATCGGGATCGTCCACCGCCGCCTGGATGAACCGCTCCACCGAGTGGTTGAAGCTCTCATAGGGATGGTGCAGCAGGATCGGCCCGTCGCGGATGACGTCGAAGATGCTCCGGGCGCTCGCCAGCCGTTGGGGCGTGACCGGGGCAAACGGAGGATCCCGCAGCTCGGGGATGTCCAGGGTGGACAGGCTGAGCAACTCGCCGGCGTCGAGCAGCCCGTCCACTTCGTAGATGTCGTCCTCGGTGAGGGGCTCGCCCTCGGCTTCCTGGTCGGCATTGAACTCATCGAGCAGGAGCTGCCGTAATGAGTCGGGCATGTTGGGATGCACTTCCAGCCGGACCACCTCGGCGAACCGGCGGTTCCGCACTTCCTCCTGGATCAGGCTCAGCAGGTCCTCGGCGTCGTCGTCCTGGTCGATCTCGAGGTCGGTGTTGCGGGTGATCCGGAAGGGATAGCGGCCCAGAATCTCCACCCCGGGAAACAGCGACTCCAGGTGCATTCCGATCACCAGCTCGAGCGAGGCGAAGCGGTGGCTGCCCGGCAGCGGAATCCATCGGGGAAGGATCTTCGGCACCTTGACCCGGGCGAAGTGCTCGTCACCCATGTCGTCCCGCAGGACCACCGCGAGCGAAACACTCAGGTTCGAGATGTAGGGGAAGGGGTGGGCCGGATCCACCGCCAGCGGCGTGAGCACCGGGAACACATTGGCATCGTAGTACGCCGCCAGGTGCTGGCGATCCTCCGGCGTGAGCCGGTCCTCGGTGATGATCAGCTCCACGCCCTGCTTCGCCAGCGCGGGAAACACCTCCTCCCGAAGACAGCGGCAGTGCTCCTCTTCGAGCTCGCGGACCAGCCTGGAGATCGCCCGCAGCTGCTGCTCCGGGGTCATCCCGTCGGCGGTCCGCTCGCTGTAGTGGGCGGAGACCTGCTGCTTGAGTCCGGCGACCCGGACCTGGAAGAACTCGTCGAGGTTGGTGGAGAAGATCGACAGGAACTTGAGCCGCTCCAGCAGCGGGGTCCGGGGATCCTGGGCCTCGTGCAGCACCCGGCGGTTGAACTGCAGCCACGACAGCTCCCGGTTGATGTACAGGGAGGGGTGTCGTAAATCAGGCTCTGCGCGGGTTTGTAGAGCGTCGGTCATTTCCGGAAATCTATCCCGCGCGACGCAACGTCACCTAGTCATGGGTCGCTGGGTCGCTGGTCGCTAGTCAGCGTGGCGAACATTGGTGCAGCTTACGCTTTTCGGTGTGTGTTCGGGTACGCGAGGGGGGCTTCGGCTCTGGCGGCTAGCGACTAGCGACTAGCGACTAGCGACTAGCGACTGGTGACTAGCAAATGACTCCTCCGCCTGCCACCCGGTCCTCCACGTAAAGCACACCAGACTGCCCGGGCGTAATGGCCCTGGCCGGCTCTTCAAGCGTCAGCTCGAGGCGGGAGCCGTCCATCATCGTCACTCGAGCCGGCACGGCCCGGGAGCGATAACGGACCTGTACGGCGCAGGCATCTCCCACGCCGAGCGGCTCACCCAGCCAGTTGACCTCTTCCAGCCCGACGGTGTGGCCTTCCAGC
>DASTEX010000104.1:0-3493 GCA_035709185.1 Gemmatimonadales bacterium | reverse complement strand
CGTGCGCAGCTCCGAGCGGATCAAGGCGTTTCTGGTGCGCCAGGCCCTGGACACAGCCCAGGCTCAGCTTCAGACCCTGCGGGTGACCGACCGGCAGGCGAATCCTTACCAGACGCAGGAGGGTGGACGCCGGTTCATCATCCGCCAGACCCTGATCGTCCGGTCTACCGACCCCGACAAGGTGCTCGCGGCCAGCCAGCGGGTAGGCGAGCTGGTGCAGGGCGGCGTGGTGCTGTCATCCGGAGAGGAGTACGGACCGGGAGGCCCCACTTTCCTGTTCACCAAGCTGAACGATATCAAGCCCGCCATGATCGCCGAGGCCACCGCACGCGCCCGGGAAGCGGCCGAGCAGTTCGCCCGGGACGCTCAGAGCCGGCTGGGTGGAATCCGGCAGGCCAATCAGGGCGTATTTGTCATACTCCCCCGCGACCAGGCACCGGGGGTGACGGAGGAGAACCAGTTGTTCAAGACGGTCCGGGTGGTGTCGAGCGTGGAGTACTATCTCCGCTGACGGACGGACGGTCTGACGGGCGGATAATCAGGAAGTTGGAGGTATGATGGACAAACAGACGCTGGCGGTCATGATCCCGATTCTGGCGCTGTCCATTCCGGTCGTTGCGGTGATCTTCAACGGTCTGCTGAAGATCCAGAAGATGAAGCTGGAAGAGGCGCGCCTGCGCCACGCCGAGCCGGCCATGCTGGCCGAACTGGACGACCTGCGGCAGGAAGTGCAGCAGCTGCGGGGCGAAGTCGCCGAAGTCCAGGAGCGGATGGACTTCACGGAACGGCTGCTCACTTCACGTTCTGATCAACCCCGCTGACCCAAGCCCGTGTTCCCTTCCACCCCGGTTCTCCCTGGGGTGGGAGATTGGATACAATTATGCATCCATCACGCCGCCCTGAGGAAAAGATGCGCTCCGGATCCATCCTGCTGTTCGGCCTGCTCCTGGTTCACGCCCCGCTACCGGCGCAGGAGCCGGACTACGACCTCGTGATCCGCCACGGCCGCGTGCTCGACGGCGCCGGCAATCCGTGGATCCGGGCCGACGTCGCTATCCGCGGCGGGCGGATTGTCCGGATCGGGCACATCACCGGGACAGCGGGGCGCGATATCGACGCCACCGGCAAGTACGTCTCGCCCGGCTGGATCGACATGATGGACCAGTCGGGTCCGATTCTCTCGCGGCAGGGCCTGGCCGAGAACAAGGTCCGGATGGGGGTGACCACAGCCCTCTCGGGCGAGGGCGGTACCCCAGTGCCTGCCTCACAGGCCGCGGAATGGTTCGCCGGCCTGGAGCGGAGCGGCATCAGCCTCAACTTCGGCACCTACTACAGCGCCACCGCCGCCCGGCGGGCGGTGCTCGGCATGAACGATCGGGCGCCGACGCCGGAGGAACTGGACCGGATGCGCGCCATGGTCGACACCGCGATGCGAGCCGGCGTGCTGGGAGTCACCACCGCGCTGATCTACCCGCCCAGCAGCTACCATCGCACCGACGAGCTGGTGGAGCTGGCGAAGGTAGCGGCGAAGTACGGCGGCTTCTACGCCAGCCACATCCGGGGCGAGGGCAAGGAGCTGCTCGACGCGGTCGGCGAAGCCATCACCATCGGCGAGCAGAGCGGCGCACCGGTCGAGATCTACCACCTCAAAGCGGCGTATCAGCCGGGCTGGGGCAAGCTGATGAAGGACGCGGGCGGGCTGATCGAAACCGCCCGGGCCCGGGGAGTGGATGTCGCAGCCGACCTGTATCCCTACACGGCCGGCGGCACCGGGCTCGAGGCGACCATACCCTCCTGGGCCTTCAATGGCGGGGTTGACTCGCTTCGGGCCCGGCTCAACGACCCGGCCATCCGGGCGCGGCTCAAGCGCGAAGTCGAAACCGGCTCTCCCGGCTGGTGGAACATCATCGAGGCCGCGGGCGGATGGCGCGGCGTCGTGCTGGTGAATGCCCGCAATCCCGCTAACACCAAGTACGAGAACCGCAACCTGGAGGACATCGCGAAGGAGATGGGCCGGGACCCGCGCGACGCGGCGTGGGACCTGGTGCTTCAGGGCCAAGGCCGAGTGATGGCGATCTATCACATGATGAGCGAGGAGGACGTCCGGACCGCGCTCCAGTATCCGTGGACCAGCATCGGCAGCGATGCCGGCGCATCGCTCGGCGCCGGTCAGACCGATCTGTTAGGTCTGCCCCATCCCCGGAGTTACGGCACCTTCCCCCGGGTCATCGCGAAGTACGTTCGGGAAGACCAAGCGATCACTTTGGAGGACGCGATTCGCAAGATGAGCGGCTGGCCCGCTACCCGGATGCGGATCCCCGAGCGCGGCTTGCTTCGCCAGGGCTTCTGGGCCGACGTGGTCATCTTCGATTACGACCGGATCCGCGATGTCGCGACCTACGAGCGGCCTACCGAGTATCCCGAGGGAATCGATTACGTGCTGGTGAATGGCGTGGTCGTGGTGGAGAACGGGCGACATACCGGGGCGAAGCCGGGGAAGGTGATCTACGGGCCGGGACGGACTCAGGACTAAGGACCCGGCTATCGTACTGGGTCCTGACGGCGTCTTGTTCCCCAGGTTCTGCATGCGGTTGCTGCCGGCTGGTTCCATCTTGTTGTCGCTGATCCTCATTGCCTGTCGCGGGGATTCTGGCGGGCCGGCCCTTGATTCCGGCCTGGCCTCCCAGACCGCTCCCGGGTTCTGCCGGTCGACCGGGTTCCGGAAGACCCTGCCGTCGGCCGTGCAGGAGACCAGCGGTCTGGCCCTGAGCCGGAGCGGGCGCCCGCTGCTCTGGACCCATAACGACTCGGGCCACGATCCGATCATCTACGCGCTCGATACTACCGGCGCCATTGTGGGACAGGTGGCGGTTGCGGGCGCCGTACTGCTCGACTGGGAGGACATTGCCGCCGGGCCGTGCGATTCGGGCAACTGCCTCTTCATCGCCGACATCGGCGACAACTTCGCCGCCCGGTCCATGGTCGCCATCTATGTGATCCCCGAGCCGTCGCCCGAGGCAAAGCAGAGCGAACCCGCAGTGGCGCTGCTGGCCCGGTTCCCCGACGGATCGCAGGACGCGGAGGCGATCTTCGTGCTTCCCAACGGCGATCTCTACCTGGTCACTAAAGGACGGCAGGCGGGAATCGCACTCTATCGCTTGCCGAAGGCCGAGCAGCAGCCTGGCAATGTGGCGACGCTCGAGCTGGTCCGGTCCCTCTGGCCCCGCCCGTCCAGCCAGCGCGACCGGGTCACCGGCGCTACCGCCAGCCCGGACGGCCGCTGGGTGGCGATCCGGACCTACCGCACGCTGCACGTCTATGGCACCGATGCGCTGATCGGCCAAGGCGAGGCCGCGGTGAAGTTCGACCTGACGCCGCTTCGGGAGCGGCAGGGCGAGGCCGTCGCCCTCACCAATGAAGGGGACGTCTGGCTGTCGACGGAGTCGGAGATCCGGTGGAGGAAGCCGGCGCTGCTGAAGGTACGGTGCCGGCT
>DASTEX010000103.1:0-3882 GCA_035709185.1 Gemmatimonadales bacterium | reverse complement strand
CTGCTGTGGGGGCACTACGGTGAGCCCTATCTCTGGAATCCGGCCGGCGGCGGCTTCACCCAGGTGACCGCCAACACCTGCACCGATCCCTCGCTCTGCGAGCTCTTCTGCGCCGGGCATACGTACCTCGCCGACGGCCGGCTGCTGGTGGCCGGGGGACACAACGAGGCGCTGGGCGACAACCACGGGATCCAGGACGCCAGCATTTTCGACGGCGCATCCTGGCAGAAGACGGGATCGATGGCCTACAAGCGCTGGTATCCGACACTCGTCACGATGGATAACGGGAATGTGGTCGCGATCTCGGGCAACCAGGCCGGCATCAACACGATCGCGCCCGTACCCGAACGGTACAACGGGAGCACCTGGACCGTCCTGAGCGGGATCAACACCACCATCCTGATGTATCCCCGCGCCTTCGTCGAACCGAAGAACGGTCACATCTTCATCGCCGGCGAGGCTTCCCCGAGCCGGTATCTCAACCCCTACGGCAGCGGCTCGATCACCAACGGACCGGCCCGAGTTGTCAGTGACCGGAATTACGCCCCCGCGGTCATGCTGGACAGCAAGGTCCTCTACATCGGCGGCGGCGGCGCCAGCGGCTGCCCCAGCAACGTGCCGAAGTACACGGCGGAGATCATCGACCTGGCTGCGGCGAGTCCGGTATGGAGCTCAATTGCCGAGATGAAGTTCGGCCGGCGGCACCACAACGCCACCATCCTGGCCGACGGCAAGGTGCTGGTGACCGGTGGCACCAGCGTGTGCGGCTTCAGCAATGAGGCGGGAGCGGTCTTCACTGCGGAAATGTGGAATCCGGCCACCAACACCTGGTCCTCGGTGGCCCCGTCCAACGTCACGAGGGTCTACCACTCGACCACCATGCTCCTGCCCGATGGCCGGGTCTTCCAGAGCGGCAGCGGCGAGGGCGCCGGGACCACCGCCCAGTACAACTACGAGATCTACTCGCCTCCGTACCTCTTCAAAGGCGCCCGGCCCACTTACATCCCGTCAGGGACGGCGATGCACTACGGCCAGCCCTTCTCGGTGAGCACGCCGAATGCCGCCTCGATCCGCAAAGTGCTGCTGATCCGACTGGCCTCCTCGACCCATGCGTTCGATATGGGCCAGCGGCTCAACACGGTGGCCTTCCAGGTGGGGACCGACGGACAGAGTCTCGTCCTCACGCCGCCCGCCTCCGGTCGGATTGCGCCTCCCGGACCGTATATGCTGTTCATTGTGAACGATCAGGGTGTACCCTCGGTCGCCCACATCATAGTGTTATCGCAGTAAAGCGAACCTCCCTGCTGGAACCACGCGCGAGGGTCCGGGAGACCGGGCCCTCGCCGTGTTTTTCGCCTTGGCCGACCGCCCCCGGGCCGCGATATACTTGACCGTGATCCACTGAGTGACACTGTCCGGGGGCGGCCCTGAAAACAGCTGCGGTCAGCGCGTCCATCCAGCTCCTGGCCCTCACGGTGGTCCCGGTGGGAGCGGCCCAGACCACTCGGGCCCTGCCCTACCGCAACAGCCAGCTCCCCGTCGCGGAGCGGGTCACTGACCTGCTCGCCCGCATGACCCGGGAAGAGAAATTCTGGCAGCTCTTCATGGTCCCGGGTGATCTCGACGATCCCGGCCGCGACTATTCGCAGGGCATCTTCGGGCTCCAGATCTCCACCGCCCCGGCTGGAGGGACCCGCGACGCCCGGGCCCACGCCGAGCGGATCAATGCCATTCAGCGCTACTTCGCGGAGCGCACCCGGCACGGCATTCCGATCATTCCCTTTGACGAAGCGCTCCACGGACTGGCCCGCGAAGGCGCGACCATGTTCCCCCAGGCGATCGGCCTGGCGGCCACCTGGGACACTGCGCTGATGGGTCGCGTGGCCGACGCCGCCGCCCGTGAGACCAGGACTCGCGGGATCCGGCAGGTTCTTTCACCGGTGGTGAACCTGGCCAGCGATGTTCGTTGGGGACGGGTGGAAGAGACCTACGGTGAGGATCCGCACCTGGCCTCGATGATGGCCCGGGCATTCGTCTCCCGATTCGAGGCGGCGGGGATCATTACCACCCCGAAGCATTTCGTGGCCAACGTGGGAGAAGGAGGGCGGGACAGCTATCCGATCACCTGGAGTCCCCGGCATCTGGAAGAGTACTTCTTCCCGCCGTTCAAGGCGGCCCTGGCGGCCGGGGCACGCTCGGTGATGACAGCGTACAACTCGGTGGACGGGACCCCCGCCACCCAGAACCGCTGGCTGCTCGGGGAAACGCTGAAGCGTGACTGGCGGTTCGGCGGGTTCGTCGTGTCGGATGCCGCGGCCACCGGCGGGGCCACGGTCCTGCACATGACGGAAGCCGACACGCGCTCGGCGGCCGGACACGCACTGGGCGCGGGACTGGACGTCATCTTCCAGTCCGCCCATGAGCAGTACCTCCCGTACTGGGAAGCGTTCCGCCGGGGCGACATCGCCGGACCGGTCATCGACTCCGCCGTCAGCCGGGTGCTGAAACCCAAGTTTCAGCTGGGGCTGTTCGAATCGTCGCTGGTCGATCCCGACACGGCGGCATACTGGAATGGTCACGCCTCGCATCGACACCTGGCGGGTGAGGCCGCCCGGGCCGGCATGGTCCTGCTCCGGAACCAGCGGAACCGGCTCCCGCTCGTGCGATCGATTCGGTCACTGGCCGTGATCGGAACCGATGCGGTCGAGGCGCGGCTGGGCGGCTACAGCGGTCCCGGCATCCGCAAGGTGTCGATCTTCGAAGCCATCCGTGATCGGCTGGGAGCGGATAGGGTGCGGTATGCACCCGGCCCCGGCCGACTCGCTCCCGATTTCCTGACGGTGCCGGCAGAGTTCCTCTCGGTGGACGGTACCACCGGCGTTCGGGCGGAGTATTTCGCCAACCCGCGGCTGGAAGGAACCCCGGTGATGGTCCGGCAGGATCGCGCGATCGATTTTGCGTGGACCATCACGGCCCCCGGCCCCCGCGTGCCACTCGACTGGTACTCGGTTCGCTGGACCGGCACCATCACCGGCCCGGCGAAGGGCGCGCGCCGGATCGGGCTGGAAGGGAATGATGGCTATCGCCTGTGGCTCGACGACCGGCTGGTCGTCGATGGCTGGAGCAAGCAGTCCCATCGCGCCCGGCTGGCGGAGGTGAATCTCCAGCCCGGGAAATCCTACCGGCTTCGGGTCGAGTTCTTCGAACCCTTCGGCAACGGTCGAATCCGGCTGGTGTGGGACCACGGTACGCCCGACTGGAAGGCCGAAGTTGACGGGGCGGTGCGGCTGGCCCGGACCAGCGAGGTGACCGTCGTCGTGGCCGGGATCGAAGAAGGCGAGTTCCGCGACCGGGCTCGTCTGTCGCTCCCGGGGAAGCAGGAAGAACTGATCCGGGCGGTCGCGGCTACGGGAACGCCGGTCGTGGTCGTCCTCGTGGGCGGCAGCGCGGTCACCATGTCCTCGTGGCTGGAGCTGATCGATGCCGTGGTATTTGCCTGGTATCCGGGCGAGGAGGGCGGAAATGCGGTGGCCGACGTGCTTTTCGGGGAACACAATCCGTCCGGGCGACTGCCCATCACCTTCCCGATCTCGGAGGGCCAGCTGCCGCTGGTTTACAACCACAAACCGACCGGCCGGGGGGACGACTACGTCGATCTGACCGGGCAGCCGCTGTTTCCGTTAGGCTTCGGCCTGAGCTACACCACCTTCGAGTACAGCGACCTCCGGATCGAGCCGCTGGTCTCGAACGGCCCCGGGCCGGTGACCGTCAGCTGCCGGATCCGGAATACCGGCTCCCGTCCGGGTCATGAAGTCGTGCAGTTGTATCTCAAGGACATCCTGGCGAGTGTGGCCCGACCGGTCATGGAGCTCAAGGGATTCG
>DASTEX010000102.1:0-7675 GCA_035709185.1 Gemmatimonadales bacterium | reverse complement strand
ACCGGCAGGGAGTCGCCCGCCAGTGCCAGGTCGACCTCGGCGCTGGTCCGACCCCGGGCTCCGGTCATGCCTAACATCCTCGGGTCGAGATTCCGCACCGCCCCCTTCAGGCGGTACCGAACGGGCCCGGTGGTCGCCGGGGTCAGTTCGCCATCGAGCTCGAGGATGGCCCCATCGGAGGTCCGCCCGTCGAGGTCGACCCGCAGCAGGGTGGATCGCCCCGTAACCCGGGCCGTCAACCGCATGCTGGCGGGAAGCTCCAGGGTCGGGGCCAGGGGCTGGACGTCGCGGAAATCGAGCGGCTCGGCCACGAGCCGGAAATCCACGTCACGGATTTCCCGGGTTGCCGGACCGGGACCGGGCAGGATCAATGTGCCCCGGGCCACCACGTCGCTGGAATCCGATCGCAGCCGGAACCCGGGCACCGTCAACTGTCTCTCCGACAGCCGGGCCCGGCCGGAGAGCGTGGCCGGTCTGGCCCGTCCGGGCGCGAGGACGCGAGCGTTCAGGGTGTCGAGAGTGAACCCCAGGACCTCGCCGGTCCGGACATCACGCAGTGTGACGATCAGATCGTCGATCAGGAGCGAGTCAGGTGTTGCGGCGTAGTACCCGATGATGGACACGTCCTCGATGTGCGCCACTCCGATCCGGACGGCCATCGGCGCTCCGGGCGCCGTATCCGGCGATACCGTGAAGGGCTCGAGCAGGTTCCAGGTGGAATCCGCCCGCTCCCGGGCAACGGCGCGTACTCCGACGACGCGCAGGGCTGGAAGGTCGATCCGGCCGGCCAGCAGACCGATCGGCCGGATCGAGAGATCGAGGGAATCGATGGAGAAGAGGGTTCGCCCGCCGGAGGCGATCCGGACGCTGGTGGCTTCAATCCGGCTCAGGCCCGAGACCGAGACATGATCGGCCTCCAGCGTCGCATCATCCCAGGGAAGGAACCGGCCTGCCATCGGCAGTACCCGGGTGGCAACCCCGTCGAGTTGCAGCAGCAGGATAGCCAGTACGAGCAGTCCGACCAGTCCGATGACGATCCCCGCCGACACCCGGAGAACGGTACGCCCGATTGCTGCAGCTGAAGGACTGGGGTTCACCCTGGCACCTGGTAGAAGACTCTTCGCAAGGGACGTCCTTCCCGAAGAGGGCTGGCACAGTATTTCCGGTCCGCCCTAGATTAGAGCCGTGCACGGGTTCGCTGCGACCGCGATGGCCGCCGCCCAGCTGCAACTCACTTTCCTGCACCGTCGGGACCTTCCCCAGGAGTCGCCCAGGTGACGGCTGCATGCCGGTATCGCCGGTCGATCCTGATCCTGGCCCTTGGGCTGCCGGCCTGAGGTGAAGCACTTGCGGCTCAGGACCCGGCGCTGGCGGGGAGTCGCGTACGGGTGTTCCTCCGGGCGACGCCCCAGATGGCCACCGGCCGACTGGTGAACACGTCGCCGGACAGCATCTGGCTCGACGTCGGGCCCGACGGCACGATCGGCCTCGGGCGGGATGAGATCGGGCGCGCCGAGCGATTCATGGGAGTTCGGGGCCATACCCGGCCGGGCGCCCTGATCGGGTTCGGGGCGGGAGCGGCGTTAGGCGCCATCATTGGCTCGACCGCCAGTACCGAGGACGTGGACTCGGGAACATTCGCCGTCATCTTCGGCTTGGGGCTGGGCGCCGGCGGAGCGCTGCTGGGCGCGGTCATCGGCAGCTCAGTTCGACGGGAGCACTGGGTGCCGATCGTGGCGTGGGACTCGCAGCCCGAGGGGGGTACGCTGCACCTGGGATTCCGATTTGCCCTTCCCGGTGCCTTCGGGTACCCGAGGAACGAAGCAGTGAAGCCATGAGCCTTCGAGCAACGACTTTCGGTTCCTCGCTGCTCCTGCTGATTGCCGGCGGCACGGCCGGACTGGCCGCCCAGCAGCGGGTCTTCGAGATCCGGCCCGCCGGACGGGTCATGTACGTCTCGCTGGACACGGTCGACACGCCGAGCGGCTACCAGGCGGCCCCGCTGACGGTCTACCGGGCCCTCCGGGAGGTGTACCGGTCGCTCGACATCCCGGTCACCTTCCAGGACTCCGTCACCGGCCGGTTAGGCAACCTCGGCACACCCATGCGGAAAATTGCCGGAAAGCGGATGTCCACCTGGGTGCGCTGCGGCGAAGGCATGACCGGACCCTACGCCGACATTCACCGGGTGACGATCTCGGTGATCTCCTGGGTCCGGGCGGCCACGCTCGACTCGGCGGTGGTTCGAACCGGCGTCTTTGCGGGAGCGGTGGACGTGGCGGAAGGAACCGGCCAGATGCCGCGCCAGTGCACCACGACCGGATTACTGGAGGACCTGTTGCGGACCAGGCTGCAGCAGCTCCTCGCCGCTGCCGAGAAAGCGGGAGTCGATTAAGCCGGCTAGTCCGGGGCGCGAATGGCGGCCAGGGCCTGCCGCGCCCCGCTCATCAGCAGCCCCACCTCGCTGTTGATACTGACCATCCCCATCCCCCGACGGGCCCACCCGGCGGTCTGCCCCACGTCGTTGGTGTGAATCGCGGGAACGACCCCGTGCTTCCGGCAGGCAGCCATGGTCCGCTCGATGGCGCCAACCAGGGTCGGGTGCTCCATCTGCCCGCCCACGCCTAACGCCACCGACAGGTCGGTCGGCCCCACCAGGGCCGCGTCCACCCCGGGGATCGCCAGGAGCTCATCCAGCCGCTCGACCGATTCCGCGGTCTCCACCTGCACCACCAGGAAGGTCTCGCGGTTCATCGCGGCCAGCGTTTCCATGAGGGGCCCGGTCCGGAACGCGGTGTGCCCCCGCGCCAGCACCGCGCCCCGCCGCCCTTCCGGCTGGTACTTCATGAACCGCACGCATTGCTCGACCTGTTCCGGTCCGGTCACCCGCGGCAGCATGATGCCCTGGGCGCCGCCGTCCAGGGCCTGGGTGACCTGGGAATAGGCCAGCTCGGGGATTCGCACGATCGGCGTGATCCCTTCGAGCCGGGCGGACCGGCTCAGGTCCGCCAGGGTCTCCGCGGCGAACTGGCCGTGCTCGTTGTCCAGCAGAACGAAATCGAACCCGGCGTTGGCCAGGATGGTCATGACCGAGGGCTGGCGCACTTCCACCAGCATGGTGCCGACACAGAGCCGGCCGGCAGTGAGACTGGCCCGAAGCCGGTTAGGCGGAACCGGGATGCCGGTCACTTCAGTGCTCCCTCGATCAAGGCCGTGAACGCTTTGCCCCGGTGACTCACCGACCGTTTCTCCTCGATGGTCGCCTCGCCGAAGGTCTTCTCCAGATCATCGGAGAAGAACAGCGGATCGTAGCCAAACCCGTTGGTCCCCCGGGGAGCCTCCAGGATCATCCCGGTGCAGGCGCCTTCATAGACCTGGGGCAACGTCCCCACTTTGGGAACATAGACCAGCACGCAGCGGTACCGGGCCCGGCGACGCGCTTCGGGGGCGCCGGCAAGGCGCTGGAGGAGGTACGCGTTGTTGGCCGCATCCACCACGGCCTCGTTCCCGGAGGCATCGGCCCAGCGGCGGGAGCGTACCCCGGGCTCTCCACCCAGCGAGAAGACTTCCAGGCCGCTGTCGTCGGCCACGGTGGGCAGTCCGGTCCGTTTGGCGAAATACTCGGCCTTGGCCCGGGCATTCTGCTCGAAGGTCTCACCCAGCTCCAGCCGCTGCTCGATCGGCTCCTCCACCAGCAGCAGCTCGCCGGGGAACACGACGTCGACCCCGGTATCCTTGAGCAGCTCCCGGATCTCCCGCTGCTTGCCCGCGCTGCGGGTGGCTGCCAGCAGCCTCACACGCCTAACGCCTGTTGCTGGAGCAGGAACAGCTGGCCGATCCCCTGCCGTCCGAGCTCGAGCATCGCGTCGAGCTCCGCCCGGGAGAATACTGCGGTTTCACCGGTGCCCTGCACCTCCACGAACCGGTCGGGATGCACCATCACGATGTTCGAGTCCACCCCGGCGGCCTTGTCTTCCGCATAGCACAGGTCCAGCCGGGGCTCGCCGTCCACGATGCCGACCGAAACCGCCGCCACCAGTCGGCCGAAGGGCGACGCCACCCCGGTCCGCTCGGCCAGCCAGGTGCACGCGTCGGCCAGGGCCACGCAGCCGCCGGTAATGCTGGCGGTGCGGGTGCCGCCGTCGGCCTGGAGCACGTCGCAGTCGATCCGGATGGTGAATTCGCCGAACCCCAGGGTGCTCATCGCGGCCCGGAGGGACCGGCCGATCAGCCGCTGGATTTCCTGGCTCCGGCCGCCGGGCCCGAAGCGCTCCCGCGCGGTGCGCTCCTGGGTGGCGCGGGGGAGCATGGCGTACTCCGCCGTGACCCAGCCCTCGCCAGTGCCCTTCTTGAAAGGCGGCGCCCCCGCTTCGACCGAAGCGGTGCAATGGACCAGGGTTCCGCCGAAGCGGACCAGGCAGGACCCCTCCGCGTACGGGTTGGCGCCCCGTTCCAGCACCACCGCGCGGAGCTGGTCCGCGGTGCGCCCGTCAGGCCGGGTCACGCAGCCGCTCGACGATGGCAGTGGTGGATTGTCCGGCGAGGAGCGGGAGGGTCACCACCAGTCCTCCATAGGATTCGACGTAGTCTGCGCCCACGATCGTGCCCCGGGTGTAGTCGCCGCCCTTGACCAGCACATCGGGATGCACCGTCTGGATCAGCTCGAGCGGTGTATCCTGATCGAAGAGGACCACCTTGTCCACTGCTTCGAGCGCGGCCACCACCCGGGCGCGGGCCTCGGCGCTCTGGATCGGACGGCCGGGCCCCTTGCCCAGCCGCCGGGCCGAGTCGTCGGTGTTGACGCCCACGATGAGGAAATCGCCCAGCTCCCGGGCGGCCTCGAGGTATTCCACGTGCCCGGGATGCAGCAGATCGAACACCCCGTTGGTGAACACTACCGGCCCGGTCTGCCGCTGGCGCCAGGCCAGCAGCCGGTCGACCGACTGGATTTTTTCGCGGGAACTCAGAATCCCGCCTCCACTCTGGGCTTCAGGACGATAATCCGGGGCTCGACGAAGGGAAGCTCGAAGGTTTCGCGGTACTCGGTGCGGATCAGGATGCGCTGCGGGGTCTGCGACCGGGTGATGACCAGTCGGCGCTTGGCCTCCGCCGGAATGGCGAGCTGATCGATGTTGTACACCAGGTTGGCGCGGATGGCCTCGTCGGGGGTGGTCTGGGCGAAGCGCGCGGCCTGCTTCATGTCGTCGACCAGCGAGTAATAGCGGTAGTAGATGCGGCCCACCCGGGTCCCGTAGACCAGGGCTCCGACGAACAATGCCAGCGCCACCAGGCAACCCAGCTTGCTGGCGCCGGACCGTCCGCGGAGCCCGGGTCTTACCACTGCGACTGGGCTCCTTCGACGATGTTGGTGACCAGTCGCTCGAGCGCCAGGCGGCGGCCATCGGCTTCGCGGCCGGTGGGGTAGTCGCCTTCCAGCACCAGGCCGTCGCGCTTCCAGAGGATCTTGTCTTCCCGCTGGTTCAGGATCTCCACCGACACCACGATCTGCACCAGCCGGCGGTTGACGTTCACCTGGTTGTTCTCTCCCCCAGTGAACGACACCGGCAGATCGGGCTCGTAGCGGGTGATGGTGCCCCGCACCAGCGCATCGGCCTGGTTCTCTCCCGCCTGTCGCAGTCCCAGGCGGTCCTGCACCGCTTCCCGGACGGCGGCGTTGATCTCCGACGTGAGAGTAGGGTCGGACGTCAGGTTCTCGAAGGGCAACACGGCGACCGTCCGGATGCCTTCGGGGAGTCCCCCGCCGGCAAAGCCGTACATGCATCCGGCCAGCAGCAGCGCGCTAAGGCTGCCGCTCAGGCGGACGCCAGGTATCCGGAGGAAACGACGCGGGATGGGACGTCTCATAGTAGTTGAGCTGGACGCGCGCCTGGGCGCTGGGGACATCGAGCCGCGACGTCCGGGGCGCACCGTCCGGGTTGAATGCTGTTTCGACGCGCCCGACCCGGGCGCCGGCTTCCCGTACATCCACCACCAGCCGAACCGGCGAGCCGTCGATTCGCGCCATTTCCACGGTATCGGCCCCCCGGACAAATTGCCAGGCGACCAACCCCCCACCCTCGAATCGCCTCACCTGGTCGAACGATCCGGGCGCGCGGGGGACGCCCAGCATGGCCCACAGCAGCGGAAAGCTGGGGGCAACCTTGCGCACCTCTTCTTCCGGTTCGGCCCACTGTTCGGCGTCACCGACCACGAAGGCCGCGCCCCGGCCGGCTCCCAGCGGACCGATCATGTCGAGCCGAAGGGAATCGCCGGGCGTGATCCGGGCGCTGCCCCTGCCCCCTCCGGCTTCGTTCCGGTCCCGGTACTGCCAGCGAAAACGATGGAGCACCGGGGCCCGGGGCTGGAATTCGCCGATCCAGGCCTCGGCCTGCTCGGATGTTGCGGGAGTTCCTCCGGCCGGCATGACCGGGGCCAACGACCCCCCGCCGCACGCCGCCGTCAGGCCAAGATAGGTGATGAGGGCTAGCCGGTCAATCATGGAGGCTGTGAATAGCCTCTGATATCTCATTGTCAATGCGAACGATAGTACGCTGACCTGAGGTAGTTTCTCAAGTCAGATCCGGACCGGATCGGGGATGGGCTGGAGGTGTTCACGGAGCTCCGCAGGCAGCCGCACGGGGTTGAAGTTGCGATCGAGCGCCAGGAGCGCCGTCTCGGCCGTGGCCAGGACCGTCTGATCCTCTCGCGCCACGACGTATCCGAAAGTAACCCGCCGGGAGGCAATCTCCCGCACCCAGCAGGTGATCGTGAGGACGTCGTCATAACGGGCGGGCGCCCGGTACCGGATCCGCAGCTCGCTCACGGCCAGGAGGAGCCCGCCGGCTTCGAGCTCCCGGTAGGTCATGCCGGTCTGGCGCAGGAACTCGGTGCGGGATTGCTCGAGCCAGACGGTGTACCACCCGTAGTAGGCCACGCCCATCTGATCGGTTTCCGAGTAGGTCACGCGATGGGAAACGCTGTGTACCATTGACGATTGCCCCTCACCGATTGACGATTGGGTGCCGCCGAACGGGCCCGGGCGGCGGAACGTAATCGGCAATCGTCAATCGGCAATCGCCATGTCCCTGTCCGTCGGTCAACAACTGGTGATCGTGGGGGACTCACACCTCGGTTCGGTCCCGGCCGAGGTGGAAGCCGCCATGCTCCGGTTTCTGGAGCAGGTGCCCCAGCTGGGGGACGCCTTGCTGATCAACGGAGACTTGTTCGACTTCTGGTTTGCCTGGCGCCGGGCGATTCCCCGGGGCGGGTTCCGGGTGGCGAGCGCGCTGCTGCAGCTCGGCAAGCGGATTCCGGTGCTGATGACCGGCGGGAATCACGACCGCTGGGGTGATTCGTTCTGGGAACGCGACGCCAACGTGCGATTCGGGAGCGAGGGGCTGCGCTTCCGGCTGGGCTCGAGCGACGTCTTTGCGCTGCACGGCGACGGCATCGCGGAGCAGCACTGGTCGTCGCGGTTGATGCACCGGGTGACCCGGCACCCCGTCACCATCGCCGCGTTCCGGAGCCTGCCGCCTGATTTCGGATTCTGGCTGGTGGATCACCTGAGCGGCAAGCTGGCCGATTCCACCCGCGACGGGGCGGTGCTCGATCGCGCGGCGCAGGCGCAACGCGCGTGGGCCGAGGCACGGCTGACCCAGGATACCTCGATCGGGCT
>DASTEX010000101.1:0-5845 GCA_035709185.1 Gemmatimonadales bacterium | reverse complement strand
GGGGGCTCCTTCCCCGGCCGGGCCGGTTTCGGCTTCTTGGGAGCGGGAACGACCAGCCGGGACCGGCCCGGCTGCCGGCTCCCTTCCGCCGCTTCGGCCTCATCGTCGTCCGGCATCTCGACCGGCACCACGGCGCTGCCCCGGGGATTGGTGGGTCGTTCGATCCGCTCCAGCCGCTGAAGCGGATGCCACGCGATGGTGCCTAACGTAAGGCCGGTGAGTGCCAGGAACCCCACCAGCACCCCGCCCAGCTGCCCCACGACGCTGCTGATGCTCCGGGCCAGGAACGCCGGCGCGATCCCGCTCACCCGGGCCGTGACCGTCCACTCGGACAGCGACCCCACGAACTGGCCCTCGCTCACCTGGGTGATCACCGCCACCAGGAACGGCACCAGCAGGCTCAGGCCGCTCACCAGCATGGCGGCCCGCTTCATGTCCAGCAGCGGCAGCCGGTCGAAGCCGGCCAGCCCCACCGCAAAACCCAGAAGCGGAAATCCCAGCGCGCCGATGCCGAGGGTCTTCCACAGGAAGCCGCCGAGGGTTTCGCCCACCGGTCCGGTACGGAGCCCGGGAATCAGCGAGAGCGCCGCAAAGAGTCCCAGGACCAGGGCGGCGACGGCCCCGAAGCGGCGGCGATTCTCCGGCGTCATGCGACCGGGACCGGGGCGGGATCGCCCACGATGGCGGGAATCACCCGCCGTTCAGTGAACTGGGGCAGCACCGGAAAGCGGTCTTCCTGGGCGGCGACCGCGATGTCTTCCTCGTAGCCGAGCGCGATCAGCTCCCGCCCGGCCCGCGCGGCCGTCAGCGGCCGCATCCAGTCGTCGCCGTAGCGGCGCGCGAGGTCCAGGCAGACCAGGGCCGCGTCGTTGAGACCCTCGCGCCGCCGGCGCCCGCCCAGCGCCAACTGGAGCAGCCGTCCCGCGGCGTAGGCATCGTCCAGCGAGAAATCGCCGGCCCGGCCGGAGCAGGCCACCACCAGGTCGCCGGTCTCGGCGAGAACCCGGGCGGCCTGGGCCCCGGCGATGCTCAGGTTCACCGCCGCGGCGAGATACACCCGGGCCGCGCCGGCGGTCGCCAGCAGGGTCGAGGTTCCGTTGGTGGTCGTCATGATCAGGGTCTTGTCTCGTACCACTGATTCCTGCATTTCCCGGGGGCTGTTGCCGAGATCGAATCCCGGTATCCGCCGGGCCTGGCGCTCGCCCGCCAGGAGCACGTCACTCCGCTCCAGCGTCTGGGCCAGCCGGATCGCCTCTTCGATGGAAGGCACCGGGACACAGCTGCGGGCGCCATTGACCAGCGCGGCGCAGATGGTGGTGGTGGCCCGCAGAATGTCGATCACGAAGATCGTGCGCCCGGCCACTCCCGGACCGGCCAGGTCGGCCGGCGTGAATGCGACCTCAATCGTCATGCTCGGGCGGTCGCAGCAGTTGCGGCTCGCGTTCCAGAAACCTGGTGTCGACCTTGCCCGCGGCAAAATCGGGATGGCGGATGACCCGCGCCAGAAACGGAATGGTGGTGGTCACGCCCTCCAGAATGAAGCTGTCCAGCGCCTGGCCCATCCGCGCCAGCGCCTCCTTCCGGTCCCGGCCGTGCACGATGACCTTGGCCAGCAGCGAATCGTAGTGGGGCGGAACGGTGTACCCGGCGTAAATGTGGGTATCCACCCGCACGCCGGGACCGCCGGGAGGATGGTACGCCGTGATCAGTCCCGGGCAGGGCTGGAAGTTCCGGTAGGGGTCCTCCGCGTTGACTCGGCACTCGATCGCGTGTCCCCGGAGCCGCGAATAGTCGCCATTGGGAATCGACATCGGCTCCCCGGCCGCCACCCGGATCTGTTCCTTCACCAGGTCGAAGCTGGTCACCATCTCGGTGACCGGGTGCTCCACCTGGATCCGGGTGTTCATCTCCATGAAGTAGAAGCTGCCGTCCTCGTCGAGCAGGAACTCGATGGTGCCGGCGCCGACGTAGCCGATGGCCGCCGCCAGGCGCACCGCCGACTCGCCCATCCGGCAGCGGAGCTGGTCATCCAGCGCCGGGCTCGGGCTTTCCTCAATCAGCTTCTGGTGCCGGCGCTGCACCTAGCAGTCGCGCTCGCCCAGGTGAATGACCCGGCCCTGGGTGTCGCCTAACACCTGGATCTCCACGTGCCGGGGGCGGGTGAGATACTTCTCGACGTACACGTCGCCGTTGCCGAACGCCGAGAGCGCTTCGTTCTGGGCCAGGCTGAAGAGCTGGGCGAACTGGTCGGGGTCCTGGGCGATGCGCATGCCCTTCCCGCCGCCGCCCGCCGTGGCCTTGATGATCACCGGGAATCCGATGCCTTCGGCCACCGCCAGCGCTTCGTCGGCATCGGCCAGCACCCCCGCGGACCCGGGGACCGTGGGCACGCCCGCCTCCTGGGCCAGGCGGCGGGCCGAGGCCTTGTCGCCCATCTGGCGGATCTGTTCGCCGGTGGGGCCCACAAAGACGATGTTCGACGCCCGGCAGGTGTCGGCGAACTCGGCGTTCTCCGCCAGGAAGCCGTAACCCGGGTGAATGGCATCGGCCCCGGTGATCTCGGCGGCCGCGATGATGGCGGGAATGCGGAGATAGGACATCCGGCTCGGAGCCGGGCCGATGCAGACGTCGTCGTCGGCAAAGCGGACGTGGAGCGATTCGCGGTCGGCCTCGCTGTACACCGCGACCGTCCGGATGCCCAGCTCGCGACACGCGCGAATCACCCGCAGGGCGATCTCCCCGCGGTTTGCGATCAGCACCTTGTTGAACATCAGAGGTTCCGGTCGCCGCCCAGGATCAGGCCGGGGGTCGTCTCCAGCGACTGGCTCGAGGTCGACGAGATTCCCGACGCGCGCAGCGCGAACTCACTGGGGTTGGTCGCGTAGAACAGCGCGCTCTCATAGCTGATGACGCCCTGCTTGTACCACCCCATGAGCGACTGGTCGAAGGTCTGCATCCGGTACGACATCGATCCTTCGGCGATCAGGTCGGGGATGTTCAGGGCCTTGGCCACGTCGCGGATGTTCTCCGCCACCGCCGCGGTGTTGATCAGCACTTCGCAGGCGGGCACCCGGCCGCGTCCGTCGGACCGGGGCACCAGCCGGAGCGAGATGATGGCCGCGAGCGCGGTCGACAGCACCGAGCGGATCTCGGTGTGCTGGTGCGGCGGATAGAACGAGAGCACCCGGTTGATCGACTGGGTGGCGTCGGTGGTGTGCAGCGTGGAGAAGACCAGGTGCCCCGTATCCGCGGCCTTGAGCGCGGTATCGAGAGTTTCCTGGTCCCGGATTTCGCCGATCAGGATCACGTCGGGGTCCTGCCGCAGCACGTGCCGCAGCGCGGTCCCGAACGACAGGGTATCGCTCCCCACCTCGCGCTGCGAAATGTTCGACATGGCGTCGCGGTGGAGGAACTCGATCGGGTCTTCGATGGTGATGATGTTGACCCGGCGGTGCCGGTTGATGTGGTTGAGCATCGCCGCCAACGCGGTCGATTTACCCGAACCGGTCACGCCGGTCACCAGCACCAGGCCGCGGGGCTTGAGCGCGATCTCCTCCAGCACCCCTGGGAGATTGAGCTCCTGGATGGTCTTGACTTCGTAGGGGATGGACCGGAGCGCGAAGGCGAGGGTGCCGCGCTGCTGGTAGATGTTGGTCCGGAACCGCCCTACGCCCGGCACGCCGATGGCGAAGTCGGCTTCCTTCCGTTCGGCGAACTCCTTGATCTGGCGCGGCGTCATGATCTGCTCCGCCAGCGCCTTGAGGTCTTCCGGACGGAGCGGCTGCATGTTGAGCGAGTTGAGCTCGCCGTTGAGCCGGATGGCCGGCGGCCGGCCCACCTTGAGCAGCAGGTCGGAGGCCGAGCGCTGCACCATCTGGGAGATGGCCTGCTTGAAGTTGAAGCCAGGCGCGGCAGCCGCTGGGGATTCGGTATCTCGTTCAGCCATTGGGGTCCACCCTGAAGAGGACCTGGCCGTACTCGACCGGCGTAGCGTCTTCCACCAGCACTTCGCGGATGACGCCGCCGAGCTCGGCTTCGATCTCGTTCATGATCTTCATTGCTTCCACGATGCACACCGTCTGTCCGGCCGTGACCCGCTGACCCACCCGCACGTACGGCTCGGCGCCGGGCTCGGGAGCAGCGTAAAACGTGCCGACCATGGGCGACTTGATCTCCTTCAGTTGCGACGCCGGCCCGGCCGGTGGCGTCGCCGGCGCCGGGGCCGGCACCAGTCCGGGATGGGCCCCCGCCCCATGCGAAACCTGCATGCCGGGCATCGGGACCGGCATCATGGTCGGGATCGAGTTGGACTCGGTCCGGGTGATCACGACTCCGGTGCCGAACAGGCCCTTCACCTCGATCGACCCCACCTCGGGCGACGAGCGCAGCAGCTCGACCAGCCGGCGCACGTCCTTCACGTCGATGCCCCGAAAACCTGGCACCTGGGCGAGCAGCTCCGCGAGTCGCTTAGTGTCTTCCGGATTCATATTGGGCTGTCGAAGGTGATCGCCCGAGCTACGGAACCGCCCGCAACGCGGGGGCACCGGGCGAGACGAGCGTCGGCCCGTGGGCCGAGAGGGCGACATCGTCTTCCAGACGGATGCCACCCCACCCTTCAAAATAGACACCCGGCTCCACCGTGACTACGGCTCCGGCCGGCAGTGGCTCCTCGGCCGTGGGGGCCAGTCGGGGGTCCTCGTGCACCTCCAGCCCCAGCCCGTGCCCCAGCGAGTGGCGAAATGCCTCCGCCAGGCCGGCGCGGGCGAGAGATTCCCGGGCCACCGCGTCGGCATCACGTCCCGTCATCCCGGACCGGAGGCCGGAGATTGCCGCCTGCTGGGCGGTACGGACCGCGTCATAACGCTCCTGCTGCCGGGCATCGGGAGCAGCCCCGACTACGACCGTTCGGGTCAGGTCGGAGCAATAGCCTCGGACGATGGCGCCGAAGTCCAGCAGCAGCAGCTCGCCGTTCTCCACCATGCGGCTGCTGGTCCGCGCATGCGGCAGTGCGCTCCGGGGCCCCGACGCCACGATGGTCTGGAAGGGATGCCACTCGCTCCCCCGTTCCCGCAGCTCGAACTCGAGCCGGGCCGCCACCGATCGTTCCGGCTGTCCCGGCCGGACCGTTGCGAGCGTGGCCTCGAGCGCATCGATCGCGAGAGCGGCAGCGGCCCTGATCGCTTCGATCTCGTCCGGGTCCTTGCACACCCGGAGGGATTCGACCGCGCCGCCGACGGGCTCCACCCGGGGCAGCCCGATGGCGTCAAGCCGTTCGGCCTGCCGGACCGAGAAGTGATCCCGCTCGAAGCCCAGCCCGCCGGGTCGTCGCGCCGTGAGGATCGCACCCAGCCGGGTCCACAGGTTCACCGGCTCGATCACGATTTCCGCCGCCGTTCCGGCTTCTTCGGGGGCCTGCACCGCGTAACGCGGATCGGTCAGCAGCACCGCGCCGTGCCGGTCGACCACCAGCATCGCCGCCGAACCGGTGAAGCCGGTCAGGTAACGGATGTTCGGGAGGTGAGTGACGAGCTGAGCATCCAGTCCGGCATCGGCCAGCCGGCGCTGCAGGGCCGCTTGTCGCTCACCCCTTCGATCGGCCGGCATGCAGGTATCGATGCAGCGCCTGGAGCGCCAGGACATACCCGTGGCCGCCGAAACCGGTCAGCACCCCGACGGCCAGGTCGGCAAACATGGATCGCTGCCGTTCGGGCTCGCGGGCGAAGAGGTTGGAGAGATGGACCTCCACGAACGGAACCCGCACCGCCAGCAGGGCATCCCGCAGCGCCAAACTGGTGTGGGTGTAGGCTCCCGCGTTGAGGATCAGGCCTTCGGCCCGACCGGGGAG
>DASTEX010000100.1:0-3957 GCA_035709185.1 Gemmatimonadales bacterium | reverse complement strand
GTGGACTTCGCGCGCGACGTGATCTTCAAGGGACTCACCCTCTACGGGGTCACCGGCCGGAAGATGTATTCCACGTGGCACGCCATGCAGCGCTTCCTCAAGACCGGCCAGCTCGACCCCCGTCCCGTCGTCACCCACCGCTTCCCGCTGGACCAGCTCGATCAGGCCATCGGCGTCATCCAGGACGGCCAGGCCGGCAAAGTGATTCTGGAGATTGGGGCATGAAGAACTCGCTCGACCAGCGACTTCGCCAGGAGCTGGACCAGTTCCAGCGCGATGGGGTCTACAAGCGGCTGAACTACCTGGAAGGCCCCCAGGGGCCGCGGGCCCGGATGGAGGGCCGGGGCGAGATCATCATCCTCTACTCCAACAACTACCTGGGGCTTTCCAACTAAACCGAAGTAATAGCGGCCGGCCACGAGGGGCTGGACCGGTACGGATCCGGCACGGCCTCGGTCCGATTCATCTGCGGCACGTTCACCATTCACCGGGAGCTGGAAGCGGCGCTGGCTCGTCTGGTCGGGTGTGAGAGCTCCCTCAGTTTCGTCTCCTGCTGGAATGCCAACGAGGCGGTCCCCGCCACTCTCCTGGGCGAGGCCGACCTGGTGCTGTCGGATCAGCTCAATCATGCCTCGATCATCGACGCCATCCGGCTCGGCAAGTCCATCGTCAAGTGTGAAACCGGGGTCTATCAGCACGGGAACCTGCAAGAGCTGGACGAGCGACTGGCCGCCGCGCGGGACCGGCGCACCAGGCTGGTCATCAGCGATGGAGTCTTCTCCATGGAGGGGGCCATCTGCGACCTGCCGGGGCTGCTCGAGGTCTGCCACCGGCACGGCGCGATCCTGATGCTGGACGACTCCCACGCCACCGGCGTCCTGGGCGAAACCGGGCGCGGAACCGCCGAGCACTTCGACCTGCTGGGCGAAGTGGATCTCATCACGTCCACGCTGGGCAAGGCGCTGGGGGGCGCGGCCGGCGGATTCGTGGCGGGCTCCAGCGAGGTCTCGGACTACCTGACCCAGCGGGCCCGGCCGCAGCTCTTCAGCAATGCCCTGCCCTGCACCGTGGCCGCGAGCGCGCTGGGAGCGGTCCGCTTTCTGGAGGCACATCCGGAACGGGTCCGCAACTTGCGGGACAACACCGTGTATTTCCGCGAGAAGCTTCTGGAGCTGGGGTTCAAGCCGCTGCCGGGGAAGACCCCGATCATTCCCGTCATTCTGGGTGAAACCGCCGCGGCGATCCAGATGAGCGACCTGCTGCTGGACGAAGGAGTGTTCGTGACCGGCTTCGGTTACCCCGTGGTACCCAAAGGGCAGGCTCGGGTCCGCTGTCAGATTTCCGCGGCCCACACCCGCGACGACCTCGATGAGGCCCTGGCCGCTTTCAAGAAGGTCGGCACCCGCTTGCGGCTCATCTGAAGGCGATCGACCCTCCATCATGACGGCCGGACCAGCCCTTACCCTGTCCGATGTTCTGGGCCGGGACCTGATTTACTGCAGCCGATCGTCCTGGCGCGGATATGACCTTCTCCGGCGCGGCAACCCATCAGTCCGTGATGGATACACCGGGGCGATGTTTACCATCGCCGGTGACTGCGCCACGTTCTGCTCGGCCGGCGCGCTTCAGCCCGCCGCTCTCGACCTGCTCGAACTCGGCGGTGTTTCCGGTTCCGCGAATGCCGTCCGTTATACCGGACGGGAAGACTTCGAAGCCACGCTTCACGGCATGATCGCGGCCGGCAGGACGCTCGCATTCCAGCACCTCTATCCGGCGGATGAGGTTTCCGCGGAGTCGTACTGGATCCCGCCGTCCCTGCTGGCGGAGCTCAACGACAAGGCCAACCTGGACCGCTTCGTCCCGACCGGGCACTTGCCGCCGCGGAGGGTGATGAGCACCGAGGAGGCGATGCGCCTCACCGTCGGCCCCGGTCAGACGATCGTGATCAAGGGCTCGACCGAGCGCTCCACCGGGGCCGGGGGAGCCGTGGTCATGGCGCGACGAGACGAGCAACTGCGCGACCTTCCCAACCGGCTCGATGGCTGCACCCGGGTAGTGGTCGAGGAATTCCAGCCCTTCGAGCGCACCATGTGCCTGAACTGGGCCGTCGATCGGTCGGGCAACCTCCACTACATCGGTTCGGCCGAGCAGGTGGTGGACGACGAAGGAGCCTTCCTCGGCAGCTGGATCGGAACCGGGTTGGACGCACCCGACGCAGCCATCGCGATCGGCCGCGAGATCATGACCCGAGCGGCGGCCCGGGGGTACTACGGTATCGCCGGGTTCGATATGGGTGTGCTTCCCGACGGCCGGGTGCTCGCGTTCGATCTCAACTTCCGGCTCTGCGCCAGCACCCCGGCGCTGCTGTGGCTGCCGGTGCTGCTGGAGCGCTGCCCGGGCCGCCTGGCGGCCAGGATGGCTACGATGACCTTCCCGTCGGGCTTCGACCGGATGTGCTCGGTCGCGGCCGAGGCCGTTCGGGCCGGGTGGCTCTTTCCGCTGTCGGCCTTCGACCCATCCCGGGCCGGGTGGAACGGAACGCCGCCCTCGGTTCGGGCCCTGGTGCTGGGGCGGGATCGTGCGGAAACCGAGGCACGCTGCGAATCACTGGCCGGATCCGGATTCGTTATACGCTAGGCTCCGGCTCTCGCGTTTTACCAGAAACTGTCCTATTATGGGACGCAGGCCACCTCCCGAATCCCCTGTAGCATAGAGCTTTGGACCGTTGGACCACGCTAAGTGTCGCAGTTCTGGACGATTGGGTGGCTTCCGGCTGTCGTGGCACAAACTGAGCACAGCCTTTGCCGTACATGCGCCAGACGCTCCTTCTGGGAGTGTTCGGCCAGCACAGCAACTCCAAGCCAAAACGAACTATCGCAGCTCGCTGGGGAGGCAGCTCATGCGCGTGTCCATCGGGGTTCTGACGGTGATCACCATGCTCCTCGGTGCCGAGTCGGCTCCGGCACAGGAGCTCCGCGCCGATTCCTACCGGTGGTACTTCGGTGTGACCGGCGGTGGCCTGTTCGCCCAGACTCAGACCCAGGACTATTCGACCCTGCCGAGCGCCGGCATCCATATCATGGTCGTCGGCAAGCGCGGCGGACTGATGCTCGGAGTCGAGGAGTCCTTCGGCAGCAACGAGAGTTCCGGCTTCGGTCTGACCTGGACGCTTCCGGATTCGACGCTCGATGCCCGGCTCTATGACGTCAGCTTTGACCGGATCCGGAAATACCATGCGACGCTGATGGCCTTCCCCCTCCGGGGACGGGTCGAACCCTACCTCGGCGTCGGCTTCGGCATCATGCACACCGTGGGCACTGAGATCAGTACCGGCTTCCAGGATCCCGAGGAAGCCTTCGTGGCCGATTCGGTCGCTTCCGAGATCAACTCGACCGGGTTCGGCTCTTTCGTGGGCGGGGTCCAGGCCGGCGCCGGTAGCCGCATCGTGTTCTTCGGCCAGTACCAGATCACCACCGCGCCTTCGCGGGGAAACCTGCTGGTCGGCCCCAGCCACTCGGTGCAGTTTGGTCTTCGCTTCTCGCTGGGGAAGGCCAAGGAAGACATCCGGGGGGGCGGCTACTAGCCTCCGCGCCGCAAGCAGCCAATTCTTCAGCATGGAATTGGCTGACCTGCAGGTTACGCGGCTGGCTGCGATAGCGCGTGACACGGTCCGAACCTGGCGGCAGACCGCCTCCTTCATCGCCAGGACACGGGGCTCTCGCGCCGGGAACGGGTTTCCACCCCGCCCGGACGAGAGCCCCCATCTTCTGCTCCTGGCCCGGTTTCTCCCTCCGGCCATCAACGGCGGCATCTATCGGCCCACCGCGGTTGTCGCCACGGCCGCGCGACGCGGCTGGCGGGTGACCACGGTCAGCTCCCCACTGAAGGGCGAGCCCTCGCCGGCCGGCCTGGAACTGGCCCGCAGTGTTCCCCGGACGGTCCGTTCCATCCGGTTCC
>DASTEX010000099.1:0-15688 GCA_035709185.1 Gemmatimonadales bacterium | reverse complement strand
TGCCGAGGTTGAGTACGAAGAGCCACAGAACCAGCTCGGCCGCGGCCGAGGGAGCGTCAGATCCGGGTGTCCGGCCTGGGTTCCGTATCCGGGTGCTCCAAGTCGTCCAGGTCCCGTTCAATCTCGTGCTTGCTGGTGCCGTAGAGTTCCTGGATTCGGCCAACCAGCTGATCTCGACGGCCGGCAATGACGTCGAGCTCATCATCGGTCAGCTTGCCCCAGCGTTCACGGACTTTGCCGCGGACCTGCTTCCAGTTGCCTTCAAGCCAATCGCGGTTCATGGGACGCTCCTGTTGTGTCCGGTTGTCAGGCCGCCGGTGGCCGGCGGAAGATGCCCATCGACAGGGCAGTGATCATGGCGACGACATATATGAAGAACACCGCACGGGCGAAGCCCGGAGGCGTGGCAGCTATTCCACCAAAACCGAAGGCCGCTGCGATCAGACCGATCACGAGCAACAGCTCGGCGAGCCGGAGCATCCTCCCTCCCTGGCCCCAGGGGCCGTAGCACAAGGCGCCAACGCCCGCGGTCTGGCGGCCGGCGTTGGCGCCTTCGACCGGCGAACCCACCGAGTTCGCCCGACAAGGCGGTCCGGCCACGATGCTCCGGACCCGGAGATTGTGTACTCTGTCTGCTCAGACGAGCAGGGCCATCAGCGGTACACAACAGCGCTCCGTTGCGGTGCAGGTTGCGCCTCACCAGATGGTGCGACGCCGGGGCGAACACGCCCGCGAATGCTGTTGACACTGCTTCGCTCGAGACTTAGCGTAGGGACAAATCCGGCACCGCTCACGGGCGGTGCCAACCTTGGCGGACGAGATAACTGGTCTCGTCAGTTGGAGGCGCACTGAGCTGCTGGGGCAGCGGAGTGCGCCTTCAGCTTTTTCCAGTGGCGCGAACAGGCAACCGGAACGCCGCTCGCGCCTTTTCGTCCGCCCCACCGGAACAGTTGGTACTCTTGCGCCTCGCTGCCGGGGCTGGAGGAAGTCATGCCGCTGGCAACCCTGCACGATCTGATGGTGGACCACCTCAAGGACCTTTACAACGCGGAGCGCCAGGTATTGTCGGTGCTGCCGCGAATGGCCCGGTCGGCCCGGACCCCGGCGCTCCGCACGGCGCTCGACGATCACCGGCAACAGACCGAGAACCACGTCGCCCGGCTGGAGGAGGCGTTCGCCCTGCTGGGCGTGCCGGCCCGCGGGAAGCCGTGTCGCGGGATGGAGGGCCTCCTCGCGGAGGGCAAGGAACTGCTGGAGGCGGAAGGCGATGAAGCGGTCAAGGACGCCGGGATCATCGCGGCCGCGCAGCGAGTAGAGCACTACGAGATCGCGGGCTACGGCTGCGCCATCACCTATGCCGGTCTGCTGGGACACCGGGATGTGGCGCAGCTGCTGGGTGCCACGCTCGAGGAGGAGAAGGCGGCGGATGAACGGTTGTCGGCCCTGGCGGAGTCGGACGTCAATGCCCGCGCCGCCCGCGGCGGGCCCCACGCTGCGAAGAGCGGGAAGGCGCTGCACTGATGGCCCGGGCACGGGGAAACCGCCGGGCGCGACCGGCCGAGGAGCGGGTGCGGTACGCTGTCGTGGGCCTGGGACACATCGCCCAGGTCGCCGTCCTGCCCGCCTTCCGACACGCCGAGCGCAACTCGGAGCTGGTGGGCCTGGTCTCGGGCAGCCCGCGCAAGCGTTCGGCCCTGCAACGGAAATACGAGGTCCCGCACGCGGTGGACTACGACCAGTACGAGGACCTGCTCGGGAGCGGCGACGTCGACGCGGTATACATCGCGCTGCCCAACGACCTGCACTACGAATATACCATGCGGGCGCTCGATCTCGGCGTCCACGTGCTGTGCGAGAAACCACTGGCGCTTTCGGTCGGTGAGTGCCAGGACATGATCGATGCCGCCCGGGAGCGAGACGTCAAGCTGATGACGGCCTACCGGCTGCACTACGACGAGGCCACCCTGGACGCGATCAAGCTGGTGAAATCGGGCCGGATCGGCGAGCCGCGCTTCTTCTCGGGCCAGCTCACCATGCCGGTGACCGACGAGGAGAACATCCGGCTGCAGCAGGAGCGGGGTGGGGGGCCGATATGGGACCTGGGCATCTACTGCATCAACGCCGCCCGGGCCGTCTTCCGCGACGAACCGATCGCGGTCCAGGGCATGGATGCGGCCGCGCGGGACCAGCGGTTCCGGGAAGTGCCGGAGATGACGTTCGGCCTGCTCCGCTTTCCGGGCGAGCGGCTCGCCATGTTCGGCTGCAGCTTCGGATCGGCCGATACCTCGGTCTATCAGATCGTCGGTACCGAGGGCGCGCTCCGGGTCGACCCCGCCTTCGAGTATGCCGAGGGTCTGGTTCACCACCTCACGCTCGACGGCCGGTCCCTGCGCCGCCGCTATCCCAAGCGGGACCAGTTCGGGGCGGAGCTGCTGGACTTTTCGGATTGCATCGTGGAAGACCGCCAGCCGGAACCATCGGGCGTTGAGGGCCTGGCGGACGTGCGCGTGATCCGCGCGCTGATTCAGGCCGCGGAGGAAGGGCGGGCCATCACCCTGCCGCCGTTCCGCCGGTTCCGCCGGCCCGAGCCGGAGCAGGAGATCCGTCTGCCGCCGGTCCGAAAGCCGCGAGAAATCGACGTCCGATCCCCTTCCGGTTAGGCAGGGTCACGATGGAGCCGAGCCTCGCGTGGCCGCCGCGGGTGCCCGGAAGCAAATGCGGCCATGTCATCTGCACCAGGAGGGACGCATCATGTGGCAGGAAGACTACGAGCGCGACGACCCCCGATACCGCCGCCGCTACGGCCGCGGCGGGGGCATGGAAGAGGAGGAGTGGTTCGAGGAGGAGAATCCCGGGCGCTGGCGCGGTGCCGGGGACCGGGAGTGGCAATCGCGGGAACGGGAGCGCGGCAGTGAGTATAACGAGGGCCGCCGGGGCCGCTGGGGCACGGGCAGCCGCTATCAATCGCCCTATCAATCCACCGAGCGCGAGCGCTATGGCGGCGGCTATGGCAGCCGCAGCTATGGCGGGGGAGCGCGCGGTGAGTTGGGCGGGAGTTATGGCGGCGGCGGGTATGGCGGCGGCGAAGCCTATCGCGAAGGCTATCGCGAGAGCTTCGGTGGTGGCCAGCAGCAGTACCGCGGCCGCGAAGGCTATGAGAGCGGTCAGCCCGGGCGCCGGGAATTCGAGCCCGAGTCGTACCAGGGCCGCGGCGGCTACGGTGGCGGCGAGGGCTACCTGGGACAACCCCGCGGCTATGAGAGCCGCGAAACCTACGGGATGCAGGGAACCATGGGCCAGACCGGCACGGGGATGCAGGGCTATCGCGGGGGCCAGAGCAGCGGCGGCCGTTATGGCTCGAGCTGGGACCCGCAGCAGGCCTGGGGCAGCCGGCAGGGCCTGGGCCAGCGGCAGCAGGATTTTACCGGCAAGGGCCCCAAGGGTTGGACCCGGTCAGATGACCGGATCAAGGAAGACCTCAGCGAGCAGTTCGCCCGCCATCCCGACCTCGATCCCAGCGAGATCGAGATCCGGGTCCACGGCGGCGAAGTCACCCTTACCGGCAGCGTGAACGACCGCGAGTCCAAGCGGCTCGCTGAAGACATCGCGGAGAATGTCCAGGGTGTGAAGGATGTGACCAACCAGGTGCGCGTGAGCTCCAGCCAGCGGTCCGGAGCCACCAGTGGTTACGGCACCACCGGCACAGGCTCGGCCGGAACCGGCACCTCGGGCACGAGTGAAGCCGAGTCGTCACGGTCTCGCTCGGGCAGCCGCAGCGGTGCTACGACGTGAAGTGGGAAGGGCGAGGCGGCTGCGCCTGCGCGCGGCCGCCCCGTCGCCGCGCCTCATAGGACGCGCCGGCCCGAGATGAACCGAACCACCACCAGGACCAGCGCCAGAACCAGCAGGAGATGGATCAGGCCGCCGAAGGTGTAACTCCCCAGCAGACCCAGGACCCAGAGCAGCAACAGCACAACGATGATGGTGGTGAGCATTCTGCCTCCCTGAAGACCGCACCCGGGCCCGATGCTCTTCCCGGGGCAGCGGCGCGTCGAAGGCGCGCCGCGGCGGACGCGTCGCCTTCTTCACAGACGCCGCACCGCGGCCGCTCTTTCACGCGCGGCGGGTGGCACCGTCGCCGTGGCCGACAACCGGCTCCACCGATCAGTTGTACTCCAACAGCAGCTCCAGCTGGCGACGCAGATTTCCCAGTGTCTTGGACCGGAACGAGCCCTTGGTTTCCTCCAGCACCCGCACGGTTTCCTGGATCGCATCCCGCAACTGCAGGCCCCGGGGACAGTTGATGAGCTGACAGGGGTGGGGCGACTCGGGGCCGGTGTGGCGGGTCAGGGCCTTCCCCAGGTGTTCCAGGTCGGTCAGCGATCCCATCACGTTGCGGAGCGTGAGCGCCAGGAACGCGTCCACGGTTTCGCCCGATGGCCCGCCGGTGGAGCGGGTGGCTTCCGAGACCGAGTGCAGCGCCTGGCCGCATTCCCGCAGCCGCTGCTCGGCCTCACGCATGGCGGAGAAGGCCCGGAAGCGGGACACCGCCGCATCCACCTTGGCGAGCAGGTCGCTGAACACCACCGGTTTCACCATGTAAGCGGTGACCGGAAGCTCGATCGACGCAATCGCCGTGCGGGTGGAGGGGTATGCCGTGAGAATGATGACCGGCAGACCGCCGGCTCGCTCCGCCAGCTGCCGGATCAGACCGAGATCGTCGTTTCCGGGCATCATCAGATCGCTGATCAGCAGGTGATAGGTCGCCTGGTCGATCAGCGAGAGCGCGGTCCGTCCATCGGACACCGTGTCGCACTCGTAGTTCTCCAGCCGCAACAGCTCGGCGGTCGCCTCCACGAAGGTCGGTTCATCATCGGCCAGCAGAATGCGGCCTCGAGTGGTCATCGTACCCCTCCTCAGGTCATCGGCAGCCGGACCCTGAATTCGGCCCCGCCTCCGGGTGAATCATGGATTTCGATCTCTCCGCGAAGCGCCCGGAGGGAGCGACGTACGATCGAAAGCCCGAGCCCCATACCGGCGGTCGCCAGGCCGGTCTTGGTGCTGTAGAAATCGTCGAAGATGCGTTCGCGCGCGGCCGCCGGGACGCCGGGGCCCTGGTCGCGGACCGAGAGGTGAAAGGTCCCATCGTCGCTCCAGGCCTCAACCGCCACCGCGCCGTTGGGCGGCGAGGCTTCGACCGCGTTCTGGATCAGGTTGAACACCACCTGCCGCACCAGGGCATCCGGGTGCGGCAGCACCGCCGGAGCCCGGCTGGTATCGGTGTGGATGGTGATGGAGGCGTCGCGGTTGAGCTGATTCAGGAGCGCGACCGCGTCGGAAATCACGACCGCGATGGAGCTTTCCTGGCGATCGGCGATCTCGGCCCGGTACACCCCGTAGAGCTCGCGGGTGACCGTCGCGATCCGGTCAATCTCGCGCTCGATCGCGCCCACGTACCGGTGATAGCGATGGTTGGGCGGGACGGCGTCCTTGAGCAGCATGAACGAGCTCTGGATCCCGGCCAGGGGGTTGTTGATCTCGTGCGCCACCCGGGCGGCGAGCCGGCCCATGGTGCTCAAGGCGTCCACCGCCCGCAAGGCGTCCTCGGCCCGCTTCTGATCGGTGACGTCGCGCCCTTCGGCGATCAGCTGAATGACCCGGCCGGTCGCGTCGCGCACCGGCTTGAGTGAGAAGACCACGGTCGCCGTCTTCCCGGCGGCGCCGCTCAGCTCTTCCTGAAACTGGATGGTCTCGCCCAAGCGGGCCTGCTCGCAGGCCTGCCGGAGACGCGACTCACGCTCGGCGTTGCCGTTCCACCAGCGCGTCTCCCAGAGCGGACGGCCCCGGACCTGAGGCAACTCGAGGCACGCGAAATCAAGCGCGGTGCGGTTGGCTTCGAGCAGGTTGCCGTCGAGATCGAGCAGAGCCTGGAACTGGAAGGCGCTGTCGAACATGGTGCGGAAACGTTCTTCGCTGGCGCGCAGCGCCTCGGCCGCTGCCCGCCGATCGGTGATGTCGGCATACATTCCGAGCACCCGGGCCGGCGCGCCCAGCGCCGTGCGCTCCACCACCCGGGCCCGGTCCACCAGCCAGTGCCAGCTGCCGTCCGCCGCCCGGATCCGGTACTCCATCACCAGCCCGTCGGCCCGGCCCGCGAGATGATCCTCGATCGCGCCGCGCACATGCGGCAGGTCTTCGGGATGAATCCGCTCGGCCCAGGCTTCCAGCGTCGGGGGCGGTTCCGGATCGGTGTACTGCAGCCCGCGCCACATGGTTCCCCGCACCATCCCACCGCTGACGAGGTTCCATTCCCAGATCCCGTCGGTGGCACTCTCCAGCGCCCGCGTGACCTGCCGCCGTTCGATCTCCCGCGCCAGCTTCCAGGAAGTCCGGGTCTGGCGGATGCTGGTCGCGAGCAGCCCGCTCACGACCAGGCCGAGGCAGAGGAGCACGACCGGCAGGGGAGAGGTGCTGGCGCTGAGCAGGGCGGTGGAGGGAGACGTCGTCAGGGTCCAGGCCAGCCGGCCGACGCCGAGCCAGGCGATGCCGAAGCGGCTGTCGGACCGGCAATCCGCCCCCTGGCGGGCAAAGATGATCCGGCCGCCGGTGGAGACGGTGGTACAGAAGTCGCGCCGGCCGTCGCCCAGGGTACGGACGAACAGCCGATTCAGGTTGATAAAGCCGGCCAGCTCGCCGTTGCAGGAAGCAGGCGTCGTGCAGGCCGCGACCCGCACCGCCAGCACCTTATGGTCATCCAGCAGTTCGGCGGACACCGGATCGGTGGCGAAACCGTGCAGCCGGACGGTGTCGATGGCCGCCGACTGCCGAGCCCGGCGCAGTCCATCGACCCGGGCCAGGGCATTCCAGGGTACGACCGCACGCAGACTGTCCCGCTGGTCGATCCACGCTACCGCATCGTAGAGATCGACATCCCGCAGGGCGTCGGTCGCGTCGGCCGTCCAGTCGGGGAGCGGGAGCTGGCCGGTACGGCGACCCAGGCGGCTCAGGTCCTTGATGAGCGCGTCGATCTGGGCGGCCACGGCCTGCCGGGCGGTGGCGGCTTCGTAGCCGAGCCGTTCCTCCAGTCGCTCCACGTCGTGCTGGACCAATGCGCGCCAGAGCAGCACCGTGGCGGTCACACCGGCCACGCCCACCGCGGGAGCGGACCAGCGCGGCAGGGTAGACAGCGCCATGTCGCGGCGCCAGGCGAGGGCCACGATGCTGGTGCCGAGCAGAAAGAGCGAGAGCGATCCGAGCAGCGACATGCCGGCGACGAACCCCTGCCTGAGCTCCTGAAGCACGCCGGTGAGATACCCCGCCAGGACCAGGCCGCCGACCACGGCCACCGTCACCCCGAGGACGCCGGCGACAATATCGACGGCGTCGGTGTGCTGCTCGACGCTCAGGGCCAGCAGGGCGATGCCGCCTAACAGCAGTCCAAGGGCCGAGCCGGCCGCCATGCGCCCCGGAAAGCGGACCTCCAGGTCGGTCGCCGGCAGCAGCAGGGTGTCGATGCCGAGGTTGAAGCCGAGGAGATACTGCAGGAAGGTGAGGCCGCCGATGGCAATGGCCATCGCCGCCCCGATCCGCGCCAGCTGCCGCCGGCCGCGTTCCACGGCGCCGAGCGCGATCCCTGCCCCGATCAGGGCAAGTGCGGCGTTGGGATACTGGGGCGGGTAGCCCCGCCGCAGCCGGATCAGCGCGTCCGCGCCCACGGCCCATCCCACCAGCACCATCACGCCTATCACGATCAGGATGATGGCGGTGGTGCGGGCCAGCGTGCGCGGGAACCGTTCCTCGAACGACCCGGGTGGGTCGTTGTCTGAACGCGCCATTACGCGAATCCACCCTTCGTGACGCAGCGTATCCCAGTGCTGACGACTCGCGCCGACCGGGGTTGCACGCATCGCATGCGAGACATGCTGCCCCGGTTATGCGATGCATGATTTGGGTGCGACAAGAGGGTTGACCCGCCGCTGTCACGTGCTGTACCTTGGCCAGAGAAGGAAATCTTTCGGTCCGGTGAGCGTGATCGGACCTGCCTGACGCGCGGAGGTTGCGAGACTCCGCCGAGTCGAGGGCGCGAAACGCCGGGCCATTCCGGTCCACGGATCGCGCCTTTGTGTTTTTACCTGTCGCTACTCCCGCGACGTGTACCAATGGAGGATGTTCTTCTATGATCACCGGTCATTTTTCGGTCGCTCTGGGCGCACTGGGCGTACTGGCGCTGGTCGCCGTCAATCCGCATTCCTGGACCGCGACGCTGCAGAGCCAGGACGGCTCCAGCATCAGCGGCACGGCCCGGGTCGAGGCGCCCGGCGCCCCCACTCCCGTCAGCCCGATGGATACCACCACGCCACCGCGCGATACCGTGCAGCCGACTCCGCCTGACACGGCCCCTCCCATTCCGCGCGACACGACGGAGCCGCGGCGGGACACGCTGCCGCCGCCCACCCCGACCGACAGCCAGGCGGTGGCGCGCGAGTTCAAGGACTTCCGGGTGACGCTGAACATCACCGGCGCCCCGGCGAGCACCTCGCTCGCGTGGCACATCCATGAAGGCAAGTGCGGCAGCAACGGCACGGTCGTGGGCCCGCAGGCGATGTATCAGGCGCTGCAGACCGACGCGCAGGGCTCGGCCACGGCGACCGCATCGATCACCGCCTCGATCCGCGAGAAGGGTGAGTATTACGCCGACGTGCACTCGTCGTCCGACATGGGCGCGAGCGTGGCGGCCTGCGGCAACCTGGAGCCGTCGCAGACGAAGGCTGATGACTGATTGATCAGCTGTCGGCTGTCAGCTGTCGGCTGTCAGCCGCTCCGTGACTGGAAAAGCCCCGGTGTCCTTGCGAGGACACCGGGGCTTCTCGTTTCTCAAGGCAGGCGGGGCGTTCAGGTGCCGAACGCAGCCGGCTGACCGTTGACGGCTTGACTAGCTCCTGACAAACTGCGCCGCCTCGGTGGATCCGTCGAGCGCCGTCGTGGACGCGAGGCCGCCGGTGATGGTCTGGAGCACCTGGTCGAAATACCCGGTACCCACTTCGCGCTGGTGGCGAGTGGCGGTGTAGCCCCGCGATTCGGCATCGAATTCCGCCTGCTGGAGCGTGGCATAGGCGGCCATGCCCCGCTCGCGGTAATCGCCCGCCAGCTGGAACATGCTGTAGTTGAGGGCGTGGAAGCCGGCCAGGGTGACGAACTGGAACCGGTAACCCATGGCGCCCAGCTCGCGCTGGAAGCGCGCGATGGTCGCGTCGTCCAGATGCCGTTTCCAGTTGAACGAGGGCGAGCAATTGTAGGCCAGCAGCTTGCCCGGGAACTTCGCGTGCACCGCCTCGGCGAAGCGGCGGGCCTCGTCGAGATCCGGGGTGGACGTCTCGCACCAGAGCAGGTCGGCATAGGGCGCGTAGGCCAGGGCCCGCGCGATGGCCATGTCCAGCCCGCCCTGGATGCGGTAGAACCCTTCCGCGGTGCGTTCGCCGGTCAGGAACGGCTGATCCCGGGCATCGATGTCGCTGGTGAGCAGCCGGGCGCTGTCCGCGTCGGTCCGCGCAATCAGCAGGGTCGGCACGTCGCAGACGTCGGCCGCGAGCCGGGCGGCCACCAGGGTCCGCACGAACTGCCCGGTCGGAATCAGGACCTTGCCGCCCAGGTGGCCGCACTTCTTCTCGCTGGAAAGCTGATCCTCGAAATGCACGCCGGCGGCGCCGGCTTCGATCATCGCCTTCATCAGCTCGAAGGCATTGAGCGGCCCCCCGAAGCCGGCCTCGGCATCGGCCACGATGGGCACCAGCCAGTCGCGGTCCGATCCCTTTCCTTCGGCCCGCTCGATCTCGTCGGCCCGGAGCAGCGCCTGGTTGAGCCGGCGGACCATGGCCGGAACGCTGTTCGCGGGATAGAGGCTCTGATCGGGGTAGGTCTGACCCGCCAGGTTGGCGTCGGCCGCCACCTGCCAGCCCGAGAGATAGATGGCCTTGAGGCCGGCCCGAACCTGCTGCACTGCCTGGCCGCCGCTGAGGGCGCCTAACGCGTTGACGTAGGCCTCGTGGTTCAGCAGCTCCCACAGCCGGCGCGCGCCGTGCTCGGCCAGGGTGTACGCGATCCGCAACGAGGGCCGGAGCCGCTCCACGGCCTCGGGGGCGTACGGGCGGCTGATGCCGGTCCAGCGGTCGGCCGACGGGCGCCCGTTGCCTCGTGCCAGGGGATTCTGATCGATCATGAGGGGTCTCCGGATGAAGTCGGTGAGTCGAGCAGGTCGTACGCCGGCAGCGTGAGGAATTCCTGGCATTCGACCGCGGTGGCCAGGCGGAGGAAGAGCGTGGTCGCTTCGGGGAAGCGGCCCTCGGCATAACGCCGGGCGCCGATCTCCCGTTCGATCACCGCGAGCTCCTGGTCCACCAGGCGGCGCACCAGCTCGGCCGTCACGACGCTGCCGTCGTCCAGCCGGGCGCCGTGGCGGATCCACTGCCACACCTGGGTGCGGGAAATCTCGGCCGTGGCGGCGTCCTCCATCAGGTTGTAAAGCGGCACACAGCCGACGCCGCGGAGCCAGGATTCGAGATACTGGATCCCGACCCGGACGTTATGACGCAGGCCCGCCTCGGTCCGCGTGCCGGTGGGCACCCGCAGCAGGTCGTCGGGCGAAAAGTTCACGTCTTCCCGCAACCGTTCCAGCTGATTCGGCCCCGGCATGTGCTCCTCGAACACCTGCCGGGCCACCGGGACCAGACCGGGATGGGCCACCCAGGTGCCGTCGTGGCCGTCGGTCACTTCACGCAGCTTGTCGGCCCGCACCCGCGCCAGCGCCTGCTCGCTTGCGACCGGATCGTCCCGAATGGGGATCTGTGCCGCCATGCCGCCCATGGCGTGGACTCCGCGGCGATGACAGGTCTGCACCACCAGCTGGGTGTAGGCCCGCATACCGGGCTGATCCATCGTCACCTGCGAACGGTCGGGCAGCACGGCGGCGGGATCGTGCCGGCGGGTCTTGATGAACGAGAAGATGTAATCCCACCGGCCGCAGTTGAGGCCGGCGGAATGCTGGCGCAGCTCCCAGAGGATCTCGTGCATCTGGAACGCGGCCGGCAGGGTCTCGATGAGAACAGTGGCCTTGATGGTGCCGGCGGGCAGCCCCAGCTGCTTCTGGGCCTGGAGAAACACGTCGTTCCAGAGCCGCGCCTCGAGGTGATGCTCCAGCTTGGGCAGATAGAAATACGGCCCGGTGCCGCGCGCGAGCAGCTCCCGGGCGTTGTGATGGAAATAGAGACCGAAGTCCACCAGGCAGCCGGGCGCCGGCCGTCCGTCCACCAGCAGGTGCCGCTCCGGCAGGTGCAGTCCGCGGGGCCGCACCAGCAGCGTCGCGATGTCGCCGTTCAGACGGTACGCCTTGCCGGTCTGGGGATCCTGGAACGTGATGTCGCGGCGCACCGCGTCGCGCAGGTTCACCTGACCGGCGACGAGATTGGGCCAGGTGGGCGTGGTCGCGTCCTCGAAGTCGGCCATGAAGACGTCGGCGCCGGAGTTGAGCGCGTTGATGATCATCTTGCGATCGACCGGGCCGGTGATCTCCACCGTGCGGCGTTCGAGGTCGCGCGGGAGCGGCGCCACCCGCCAGGCCCCGGCCCGGAGCTCCGCCGTTTCGGGGAGAAAGTCGAGCCCTGCTCCGGCGGCCTGGCGATCGCGCCGCTCCCCCCGGGCCTGGAGCAGCGCTTCGATCCGAGGACGGAAGTCACGAACCAGTCCGGTGACGAACTGGAGCGCCTGTTGCGTGAGCACCTCTTCTTCCCGGGCGACCTGGGGGCCGGTGATACGTACCGCCTCGGTCAGGGGGGAAGGATGAACGATCGTCATGTCCGGCTCCGTCCGATTCACACCATGAAAAACAGTAACACTTTGTTAAGTCCAGTCAAGTAAAATATTGAAATATAAGATGTTACGACGTTACGCTTGCGGCTATTAGTTTGTAATGTTGTATTATCTGTAAACCTTTCAGGTGCTCCCATGGCCGAACCGATCCACTATGGGGCGAAGATCCGACGCATGCGGCATGCCCAGGGGCTGACCCAGGCCCAGCTGGCCGAGCGGCTCGGTATTTCACCCGCCTACCTGAACCTCCTCGAGAATGGCCGCCGCCGGCTGACCCCGGATCTGCTGATCCGGCTGGCGCGGATCTTCACCATCGATCTGCAGGCGTTCGGCCCGGAGGAAGACGCGCGAATGGTGGCGGACCTGGAGGAGGTGTTCGGGGAACCGCTGTTCGAGGACAGTCCCGTGTCCCGGCGGGAGATCGAAGGGCTGGTGATCGACCGGCCCGAAGTGGCCCGGGCGATCCTGCGGCTGCATAACGCGTTCACCGTCGCGCGCAGCTCCGCCGAATCGCTCGCCGCGCGGGCCATGGACACGAGCGAGCTGGCCGCGGTGGACCGGGTGCGGCTCAGCTCGGAGCAGGTATCGGAGTTCATCCAGCGCCACATGAACTACTTCCCGGAGCTGGAGGAAGCGGCCGAGCGGCTGTGGCGCGACGCGAGGCTGGACCGGGAGGGGCTCTTCTCCGGCCTGGTGCAACACCTGGAGCGTCAGCACCAGGTGACGGTCCGGATTCTCAAAGTGGATGAGATGCGCGGGGCAGTCCGGCGCTACGATCCGCTGCGCCACGAGCTGCTGCTGTCGGAGATCCTCCGGCGGGGCTCGCGCAACTTCCAGCTCGCCACCCAGCTCGGTCTGCTCTCCTATCCCGATCTGATCGGCCGCCTGGCCGATGCTCCCGAGCTCACCACCGACGAGTCCCGGGCGCTGGGCCGTTCCGCTCTCGCGAGCTACTTCGCCGCGGCCGTGTTGATGCCGTACGGTGATTTTCTGCGGAATACCGAGGAAGTGCGCTACGATGTCGAGCTGCTGGGGCACCGGTTCCGGGTCGGCTGGGAGCAGGTGTGCCACCGTCTCACCACGCTGCGGCGGACGGGGAACGAGGGGGTCCGCTTTCATCTGGCACGGGTGGATATCGCGGGCAACATCTCGAAGAAATTCAGCGCGACCAGCGTGCGGTTCCCCCGGTTCTCCGGCCTCTGCCCGCTCTGGAACGTGCACGCCGCCTTCCTCCAGCCGGGGCGGATCCGGATCCAGCTCTCCCGGCTCCCCGACGGCAACGCGCTATTCTCGGTCTCGCGAACGGTCCAGCGCCACTCCGGCGATTATCATCAGCCGATCGTGCTGTTTTCCGTGGGGATCGGGTGCGACGTGAGCGAGGCCCGGCGGCTGGTGTACTCCGACGGAGTCGACCTGGAGAACCTCACCGCCGCGGTGCCGATCGGGATTACCTGCCGGCTCTGCGAGCGCCCCAGTTGTCAGGCGCGGGCCTTCCCCTCATTGCAGTTCCCGCTCCGGATCGACGAGCATGTGCGAGGGGTTTCGTTCTTTGCGCCGGCATCGTGAGGGACGGGCGGACGGTCGGACGGTCGGACGGTCGGTTCGGCGCCGCGGAGCGGGTGGGGATCCTGCGCTGGAGGAAACGGACCGTGACCGTCTGACCGTTTGCCCGTCCCTCAACCTCAGTCCGCCGTCAGCACCGCCTGCAGCTCCGCCGGATCGGCCGGCTTCACCAGGTGCAGATCGAAACCGGCTTCGCGGGAGCGGCGCCGGTCCTCCTCCTGGCCGTAGCCGGTCAGCGCGATCAGGAGTATCCCGTTCATCCGGCGATCGCCCCGGAGCCGGCGGGCCAGCTCGAAGCCGTCCATGCCCGGCATGGCGAGATCGAGCACCGCGACGTCGGGCCGGTAGTGGCGGGCCTTCTCCAGCGCCGTCTCACCCTCATAGGCCAGCTGCACCTCGTGGCCCATCAACTGGAGCATCTTGCCCAGGCTGTTGGCCGCCTCGGCGCTGTCATCCACCACCAGGATGCGCCGGTTCACCGCCGGTTTCTCCGATGCCTGCCCCCGGCTCCCGCCGGACTCGCGGTGGTCCGGCCGGGGCAGGGGAAGGCAGATGATGAACTCGCTCCCGCGGCCGGTCCCCTCGCTCCGGGCCTCGACCGTGCCACCGTGCAGCTCCACCAGGCTCCGCACCAGGGTAAGCCCGATGCCGAGGCCGCCCAACGCGCCTCCGGTCGGGTTTCTCCCCTGGACGAAGGCGTCGAAGATCCGCGGCATCAGCTCCGGCGGAATGCCGGTGCCCTCGTCGCGCACCCGGATCACCACTCCGCCGGCCTCGACCGTAGCGGAGAGGGCAATCCGCCCCGACGGCGGGCTGTATTTGGCGGCATTGTTGAGCAGGTTCGATACCACCTGGGTGAGCCGCACCGAATCGGCCTGGAGCTCAATCGGGTCGTTAGGCAGAGTCACGGTGAGGCGATGCCCGCCCGCGTCGATGAGCGGCCGGCTGGATTCAACCGCGGCCTGGAAGATGTCGGCCACCAGAACCCGCTCGCGGCGGAGCTCGATCTTTCCCTGGCTGATGCGGGTTACTTCCATCAGGTCGTCCACCAGCCGCACCAGGTGCTTGACCTGCCGCTCCATCATCGGCAGCACCTGCTGGCGCACCGCATCGGGTGCGTCGCTCATCCGGAGGATGTGAATCGAATTGTGGATCGGCGCGAGCGGATTGCGGAGCTCGTGGGCCAGGGTTGCCAGGAACAGGTCCTTTCGCTGGTTGGCCTCGCGCAGCGCCTCCTCCGCCAGCCGGCGCTCAGTGATGTCGCGGGCCACACTGGAGATGCCATTGATCACCCCCCGCTCATCCTTCATGGGAGAGAGGGTCAGGCTGACGTCGACCCGCTTGCCGTGCCGGGTGATCCGGGTGGTCTCGTAATGCTCGATCCGCTCACCCCGCCGGAGGCGCTGGAGGATCTGTTCCTCTTCCTCCCTGCGCTCCGGCGGAATCAGCAGGAACACGGACCGGTTGAGGATCTCCTCCGGGGCGTAACCGAACAGGCGCCGCGCCCCCTGATTCCAGCTGGTGATGGTGCCGTTGAGGGTCTTGCTGAGGATGGCGTCCTCGGACGTGGCCACGATGGAGGCGAGCAGCGCCAGCGAGCGGAGATGCTCGCGCAGTTCATACTGGCGGTGGCGCGCCTTGAGCGCGCTCCGGAGCGCGGTCACGGCGGTGACGACGCGGATGGGGCGCTCCAGCACCGTGATCCCGCTCAGCTGGTCCATCGCCCAGACGGCGATGGGCGCATCACCGTGCTCGGTGATCAGAAGGACCGGGATGTCGGACCACTCCGGCTGGTTCTCCAGCGCGGCGGCAATTCGTTCGGGAGGACCCTCCGCCAGGGCGTCCTGAGTGATGAGGATGCAACCGACCCCGCGCTGCAGCTCCTCCTCGAGCTCCGCCGCATTGTGACAGATGACGCCGGGCAGATGGGCTTCCGACAGCATGCTCCGGCAGAGGACCTCCTCCCCCGACCGGGTCGCCACCGCCAGAACCCGTTCGTCCAGCGGAGTGGTATGCGTTTCGATTGGCGGCATGCCGAACCCTCCGCGTCAATAATCACCCGAGATCCATACAGAGGCCATGGCTCGGCCTCGCCATGGACGACGAAAACGTCGAGCAGGTCGAGCCCGACGCCCCACTGCCCCGAATTGGGGCAGTACCGGCGAACGGCGTCGGTCACTGCGGCCCAGTGGCGGGCGGAAGGACGATTCGGAAAAACGATGAAGCGAGCGTTCAGGAATCCAGCAGACGGGCCACGATGCGA
>DASTEX010000098.1:0-4356 GCA_035709185.1 Gemmatimonadales bacterium | reverse complement strand
CGGATCTGCTCTTCAATGAGATAGAAGTTGTCGAGCAGCCACTCGCCGGCGGGTTCGATTCGTTGCCCCGCCCGGACCGCCGCTCCCAGCAACCGGGAGGCATCGGACAGGACCGCTTCGTTCTGCCCCAGCCGAGCCAGGAGGAGGTCGGGCGCGTGGCCGGGGCCAACCTTGTGCGAGGCCGCGAGGGTACGCCCGTGACGCTCCATCTGGTCGCTGCTGAGCAGCGACGATCGGATCGGCGGCTCGGGGCTGGGTTCGGCGGTGAGCAGGGCCCTGCCTCGAAGTCTGGCCCACCGGGTCAATTCAGAAAAAACGATGGAGCCTCCTCATTCCGGTTGGCCGCGCCCTGCTGAACATATATATAGACGTCCGCCCCCATCTGTCTCTTACCCTCCGTCCTGACCGAAAGCGTCGGTGTTGCGGGGCTCGTGGAGCGACCGTGGTAGTATGCGGGGTTGGCAGAACGTAATCCGAGGAGCGCGGGTGACCGTCCACCGGGAAGAGGTGCTGTACGTCCCTCACGTCGATCACAATTCGGCCCTGATCGCCTGGGGCGCCTTCTACCTGGAGGAACGGAAATCGAGAGAAGGTGACCCGGCCGGGTCGTTTCGCTTCCAGGTGCTCGATGATGATGACCTGAAGCGGGCGGGCCGGATCCCCGGGGGCATCCGGGAACGGGGCTCGATCGGCCGCAACACCACACCCTTCGGGCCGGCTCGCGTCCGGCTCGGCACCGGCTCGCAGCGGATCGAGTGGGGTGCATGGCGCGAAGTGGGAAACGTGCCCTTCACCTGGATTCCCGACCTGCAGCCGGGCACACGTTACTACTACCAGGTTGAGGTCGCCGGCCGGCCCTGGCCGACCGAGTCCTGGGCCATCCGGATGAAGGACGAGCACGAGGGGATCGCTGCGCCGCAGGCGCCCACGGGGCCCTTCAGCTTCACCACCTTTCCCGCGCCGGAGGAGCCCTCCGGGACATTCAGCTTCGCGATCCTCGGCGATCCCGGCACCGGCGACGCGGCTCAGCAGAGAGTGGGGCGGGCGCTGGCCGACCGGATCGAGCCCTCCGGGATTCGCTTCGTGCTGACCATGGGCGACAATATCTACATGAAGACGAGGTCGTCCGGCTTCCTCCGGCTGCTCGAGACCGGCGTCCGCACGGTGTCCGGCCGCATGCGGATGACGGGAGATGAAGACGACGACTGGTTCGCGAGCTACTTCGTGCCCTACCGGGATGTAATCACCCGGGTGCCGGTCTTTCCCTGTCTCGGCAATCACGATTCGGAGCACTCCGAGGAGGACGACGACCTGGCCCAACTGGTGGACAACCTGTTCCTGGAAGAGCGCTTCCCTGGCTACGCCCGGGGCTGGCGACTGGACGACCAGGTGATCGACACGCTGTTCTACCGGTTCCGCTACGGGCGCGACGCGGAATTCATCGCCGTCGATACCTCTTTCACCGACCGTCAGGACGGACTGGAGACCGTGTTTGAAATGACCCGGGGGAAGCGCCAGCCGCCGATGCTGGCCGCGCCGCACCGCGAGTTCATCGATGCCCTCCTCGCCGAGGAGGCGCCCCGATGGCGGGTCCCGTTCGGGCATCACCCGCCGTATTCGCTGGGGCCCAGGCATCGCGACAACCCCGCGGTGCGCAGTCTCGCCGAACGGTTCGGTCGGGCGTCGCCCCGCCACCGGGTCTGGTTTTCCGGGCACGAGCACAACTTCCAACACCATCGCGATGGCGACTGGCACTTTCTGCTGAGCGGCGCCGCGGGCAAGTGCAACAAGCTCAGGAAGGGCGTGCCAACCGGGGATCGTTGCTGCTGTCATAACAGCGTACAGCATTTTCTGCTGGTTACGGTGACGGAGGAGGCGATGCGGATCCGGCTGATCGACGAGGAGGGAGAAACAGCGACCCTCACCCCCGGGAATGCGTTTCCCCGGCATGAGGACCAGGAAATCCTGATCCCGGCTCCCAACGGGGGTGCCCGATGATCCGGGCTCTGGTTGTCACCCTGGCGCTGCTGCTGATCCCCGGGCCGGTGGTTGCCCAGCGCCAGCGGCTGCTGATGGATCCCGGCTGGCGATTTGCCCTGGGCGATCATCCCGGCGCCGAAGCGGTCCGCTTCGATGACAGCCGGTGGCGCCGTCTCGACCTGCCGCACGACTGGAGCATCGAAGGAACGCCCCGCCAGGACGCCCCGGCCGGCGGACGCGGCGGCTACTTCCCGACCGGAGTCGGCTGGTACCGCAAGGCCTTCCGCCTGCCGCCGGGAGCGAACGGCCGGCGGCTCTGGCTCGAATTCGACGGGGTCCACCTGAACGCCGACGTGTGGATCAACGGCGTGCACCTGGGCCGGCGGCCCAACGGCTACATCAGCTTTGCTTACGAAGTCACTCCTCACGTCGTATCGGAGGTGAACGTCCTTGCGGTCCGGGTGGACAACTCGCTTCAACCCAACTCCCGCTGGTATACCGGCAGCGGCATCTACCGCCACGTGTGGCTCACTATCACCGACCCGCTTCACGTCGGCCAGTGGGGGACCTTCGTTACCACGCCGCGGGTCGATTCCTCGGCCGCGAACGTGGCAATCCGCACCCGGATAGAGAACGGATCGCGCAACCGGCGCAGCGGTACCCTGCGGTCGGTGGTACTGGATCCGTCGGGCCGAGAAGTCGCTCGGGCCGAGTCTCCGTACACCGTGGGCCCGCAGGCGGTCATGGAGCTGGAGCAGCAGGTGAATGTCGTCTCACCCCGGCTCTGGTCGGTGGAATCACCCAGTCTGTACCAGCTCCGGTCCGAAGTGCTGGAAGGAAACCGGGCCCGGGATGTCTATCTCACCACCTTCGGCATCAGGCATATCGAGTACCACCCCGACCGCGGCTTCCTGCTGAACGGGCGGCGGGTCAAGATGCGGGGCGTCAACCTCCATCACGATGCCGGCGCGCTGGGCGCCGCGGTCCCGGAGGCAGTGTGGCGCCGCCGGCTCCTGCTGCTCCGGGGCATGGGCGTGAACGCCGTCCGCACCGCCCACAACCCGGTGGCGCCCGAATTCCTGGCCCTGTGCGACAGCCTGGGACTGCTGGTGATGAATGAGGTGTTCGACGAGTGGACGTTCGGGAAGGTGGAGCAGGGCTACCACCGGTATTTCGATCAATGGGCCGAGCAGGATCTCACCGACTTCGTGCGGCGGGACCGCAATCATCCCTCGGTGGTGCTCTGGAGCGCGGGGAACGAAATCGGGGAGCAGATCTCGGAGAACGGGGTCGGGGTCCTGCGCCGGCTGCTGAACGTCTTTCACCGGGAGGATCCCACCCGGCCCGTCACCACCGGCAACGACCAGATCCGGGCCGATGGGCGGCCGGCCCGGACCGAGTTCCTGAGCGCGCTCGATATCGTCGGCTATAACTATGTGGACCGGTGGGGCGAACGACGCGAGATCTTCGCCGAGGAGGACCGGCACCAGCATCCCGAATGGAAGATGATCGGCACCGAGAGCGGGTCGATCTTCCAGAGCTTCGACGAGCAATACTCGCTGGGGGACGATCCCAGGCTGGTGCGGCCCAACTACACGTCGGGGATGCTCACCGCGGAACGGCTCTGGAAGTGGATCACCATGCGGGACTATTTCGCCGGCAATTTCATGTGGACCGGGATCGATTACCTGGGCGAGGCCAGCTGGCCCTTCAAGGGGTTCGCCTCGGGCGCGCTCGACATCACCGGCCATCCGAAGGATGCGTACTACCTGTATCAGAGCCTCTGGACCGAGCGGCCGGTGCTCCGGCTGTTCCCCCACTGGAACTGGCCCGGGCGGGAAGGGCAGATGATTCCCGTGCTGGCCTACAGCAACTGCAACATCGTGGAGCTGTTCCTGAACGGCCGATCGTTAGGCGAGAAGCGGATGGAGTTTCCGGCCCAGGGCACCGCGGGAGGCTGGAACACGTACGCGCTGCCTCGGGTCTTCCCGACCACCAACGATCTGCACCTGAGCTGGGACGTGCCGTACGAGTCCGGGGTCCTCAAAGCGGTGGGAAAACGCCGGGACGGGACACCCGCGTGTGAGGCCGAGGTGCGGACGGCGGGCCCGGCAGCGGCAATCCGTCTCACGCCCGACCGCGACACGGTCACCAGCGGCATGGGCGACGTCGCGCACGTCACCTTCGAGATCGTGGACTCGGCGGGGACGGTGGTGCCGACGGCCCGCCACCTGGTGCGGTTCACGGTGACCGGCGGAACCATCCTGGCCCTCGACAACGCCAACCTCCGGGTCCACGACAGTCTCCCGGCCGACCGGCGCGAGGCGTTCAACGGCCGGGGCCTGGCGATCCTGCGGGCGGGCAGGGCCGGCCCTC
>DASTEX010000097.1:0-2933 GCA_035709185.1 Gemmatimonadales bacterium | reverse complement strand
TGCTCTTGCCGGAGCCCGAGGGTCCGGTAATCACCACCAACTGGCGGTGGGGAAGCTCGATCGTGATGCCCTTCAGGTTGTGCTGGCGGGCGTTGACGATGCGGATCACGGACGACGACACGGGGGGAAGGATATCTGATTGACCGGCCCGCCACGAGGCCGGTACACTTAGCAACGGATGGCCACAATCCTGACGCCACGCCTCCTCCGCCGAGGCCTCGAGTTCTCCCTCCTCGCCTCCCTGGTCGGATTCGCGGCGGTTCTACTGTATCGGGGCAATTACCGCGACTTCCTCAGCTCACTCGGGACGCTGCAACCCGTGTGGCTGCTGGTCGGCCTGGCCGTGTCATCGATGGACTGGATCGGCGGCGGCCTCCGTCACTGGGTGGTTTCCCGTCACGTGTGGCCCGGGGCGTCGCTCCGGAGCATGATCATCGCGGGCGGTATGGGCGCCTGGGCCGGGTACCTCACCCCGGTGCACGCGGGCGCTTCGCCCATGATGGTGTATACCATGCGCCGTTATGGAGTGCCCATCCCGGTCGGGGTCACGACCATCCTCATGTCGTTCGTCACCACGGTGATCTTCTTCGCGGTGGCGGGACCGCTGGCGGTCATCCTGGGCGCGGGACGATCGCTGGGAGACAAGAACGCGCTGCTCGGTCTCTCGCTCTACGACCTCTTTATCGGCAGCCTCACGGTCTTCGGCGGGCTCGGGGTACTGATCCTGTTCCTCATCCTGTTCCCCGGCGTGGCCCGCGACCTGATTCACCGGCTGGCGGAGCTCCTGGGCCGGCGCAGCAGCCGGATTGCCGCCAAGCTCGAGCAGCTCCGGACGGGAATCGACCAGGCCCACGCCAGCCTGGTCGCGTTTCTCTGTCTCCGCGGCCTGCTCGCCCTGCTGGTGGGCGTGGTCCTCACCGGGCTGGCGTATGCTCCCCGGCTCCTCTCGGGCTACGTGGTACTGCGCGCCATCGGGATCGAGGCCCACTTCATCGACGTGCTGCTGCTTCAGACCCTGATCACGTTTCTGCTCTATTTCGCCCCGACGCCGGGTGCCTCGGGGATCGGCGAGATCCTGAGCGCGCTGGTCATGCAGGTGTACGTGCCGAAGGAGTCGGTGGCGTTGTACGCGCTCCTCTGGCGCTTCTTCGTCACGTACGCCACCGTCATAACGGGTTCGGTGATTTTCTATGGCTGGGTCCGCCGGGGATTACGCCACCTGGAGGAAGAGCCGCTGCCGGCGACCGCGATGGGTGCCTGATCCCCCGCTCGACCTGCCTGTGTTCGGTTTTGCATACGCCAGGGCCTAACCGGGTTCCGTCCGGAGGGGTCCGGTTGCTTGCGGGGGCCCGCCCCGGCGCCTACGTTTTGCGACCACCTGAACCAACGGTACCGACGCTGCATGGAGCTTGAATACGGTGGTCGCCGCTTCCCTGTGACTGACGGCGAAGTCATCCTGGGAGCCGACCCCGGCGCTACGGTAGTATTGGCCGGTGTCCGGCAGCGCCACGCCATCGTCCGGGCGCTGGGCGAGCGCATGGCTACCATCCGGGCGGCCGAAGCCGGAGCGGAAATCTCGGTGAACGGAGTGGCCCTGGGGCCCGATCCCACGCCGCTGCTCGACGGCGACACCATTGTGATTGGAGAACACCAGCTCAAGGTGCTCAACCCGTCGCATCCGGCCGGGGGCCCCAGCACCCCGCCGCCGGGCGCCCGGGAGCGGTTGCACGACACCCTGTTCGGCCTGCCCCGGTCCACTCCCGTGACCGGCACTCCGGCGACTGAGCCACCGCCGCCCACGCCGCCCGCCAGCGGCGGACGGACCTGGATCGTCGTGGCCGCAGTCGTGACCCTGGCGCTGCTCGCCTGGTTCCTGCTCCGCTGAGCCATGCACGTTACCTGCGCAGCCGGGACGGATAAGGGTGTCGTTCGCAGCGCGAACGAGGACTACCACCTGATGCAGCTGGACCGCGGCATCTTCATTGTCGCGGACGGCATGGGCGGGCACGCGGCCGGTGAAGTGGCCAGCGAGATGGCGGTGCGGATCATCGCCGACGAGCTGGGGAGCTTCCGGGGGCTGCCCGACGCCGATATCGCCTCCCGGCTCTTCAAGGCCATCCAGCAGGCCAATGGCGCCATCTTCCGGCGGACCCTGGTCGAGCACGACAAGCGCGGCATGGGCACCACCGCCACCGCGATGATTCTCTTTCCCCGGCGCTACCTCATCGCCCAGGTAGGCGACAGCCGGGCCTACCTCCTGCGCGACGGGAAGCTGTTCCAGATCACCAAGGATCATTCCTACGTCCAGGAACAGGTGGATGCCGGGCTGCTGACCGCCGAGCAGGCCCGCACCCACCCGTACGGCAACGTGATCACCCGCTGCGTGGGGTCGAACGAGGAAGTGGTGCCCGATCTCTACTTCGGGAACCTCCAGTCGGGCGACGTGATCCTGCTGGCCTCCGACGGGCTCACCGGAATGCTGGAAGACGATCAGCTGGCGAAAATCATGAAGGCGGACGGCGAGCCCACCCAGTGGGTCGACCGGATGATCGCCGATGCCAACCGCCGCGGCGGGCTGGACAATATCACGGTGATTATCGTGCGGGTGGATTCGGTGGACGGCCCGAACGGGCCGAGTCGATGATACTAGTCGCTAGTCACTAGTCGCTAGTCGTCATCGCGAGCGCCAGACGCGCAATCCCGAAACCCGCTCTACCGTCACGGCTCGCAGCGATCTGGGTGCGGTGTGCCGTTGCTGGCGACTAACGACCAACGACTAGCGGCTACCAGAGCAGCTCCCCTTGGCGCCGAGCTCCGCTCCCACCACGTATCCCTTCGTTGCCGTCTGTGGATCGCCATGTACCAGTACCCCGTTCAGTCGGCGGGGGGTGCAGTTGGCCAGTGGAATGCGCAGCGTGGCTTCCCGCGAGCCG
>DASTEX010000096.1:0-2379 GCA_035709185.1 Gemmatimonadales bacterium | reverse complement strand
AGCCCTCGCCGGCTCGGCGTCCCAGGGCGTCGAGCCGGGCCCAGACCGCCCGCACCCGCCGCAGCGCGAAGAGCAGGAGGCGGATGACGTACCGGAGCAGGACGAACCCCACCAGCACGAAGAACGCCTGGCCCAGAGCGGGGATCAGGGCCCGGATACCGATCAGCGGGAAATCGAGCCTCGACGGCGTGTACTGCGAAGGGATCTGGAGCTTGTCATCGTAGGTCATGGTCGCCAGCAGGCCGATGGCCGTCAGCAGCACGCTCCCAACCACCAGCACGACCGCCCCGGTGGCGACCCATCTCGCCACCGGGGTCGCCGCCCCGGTCGTGGCCGGTACACTGACCTCCCCGCTGGAACGGGGTGGGATACCGGCCGGAGGGATGCCGGCGGTGATCGCCCGGCTGAGCGCCTCGGCGAATTCGGGCGCGGTACGGAACCGGTCCGCCGGTGTGGTGGCGAGCGCTCTGAGAATCACCTGCTCCACGGCAGGGGGGATGGCCGGCCGCACCACCCGAAGTCCCCGCGGCGGCTCCGAGAGCTTCCGTGCGAGCAGCCCCTGGGGGTTGACCCCGACGAACGGAGGTTCCCCGCAGAGCATCTCGTACGCCACGCAGCCGAGCGCGTAGATGTCGCTTCGGGCATCGATGTCGGGTGACCCGCAGGCCTGTTCCGGGCTCATGTACTCGGGCGTACCGGGCGACAGCCCGCTGCCGGTCATCCGGCCGGTCCCGACCGCGTGCGCCACCAGGGCCACCCCGAAATCGGTGACGACCGCGTGCCGCGATTCCAGCATGACGTTGGCCGGCTTGATGTCGCGGTGGATGACGCCCTGCGCGTGGGCGTAGGCCAGTGCATCCGCGATCTCGGCGGTGTAATGCAGCGCCTCGTCGAGGTCGAGCTGCTTCTCGCGGGCCAGCTTGTCGCGCAGGGACTCGCCGGCGACATACGGCATCACGTAGTAGAGGATGCCGTCCGCGTCGCCGGAATCGTGCAGCGGCAGGATGTGGGGATGGCGGAGCCGGGCGGCGACTTCGATTTCCTGGAGGAACCGGTCGCGGCCGATGACCGCGGCCAGTTCGGGATGGAGGACCTTCACCGCGACCGGGCGCCGGTGCTTGAGGTCGCGGGCCAGGTAGACGGTCGCCATACCGCCCTGGCCCACCTCGCGTTCGATCACATAACGCTGGGCCAGCGCGGCCGTCAACCGCTCGAGCTGGTGATTCAGGCCCAGGTCAGCCATTGGGCCGCCGGCCGGCTGCGACGATGATTCCTGCCCTGCGCTGGGAGAGCACAAGCCTGCCTGAATCCGGTACCTCATAATACCGGAGGCTCAGGTCGGGAGCCATTGCGGCCCAGTCCGGGCTCGGCCGGCCCTCATCGAGTCCCGGTGGGATGCGCTGCGAAGAACCGGGCCGACCCCCGACCGACATGCCGTCGAGGGTTCTACCTGCCAGAAGCTCACCGCCCGGAAGTGCGGACTGCTCGCGGGCCTGGTTGCAACAAACAGTCGGACAATCGGTTACCCGCGACTAATTCGCTGTTCACACATCCTTCATGGAGGCAACCCTAACATTCGACCTCAAGATGGCGATAAACCTCCAGAGAACTCTCGCGATCAGGTCCTCGGTGACCATGGGGCTCGCCCTCGTCGGCATCGTTGTGTGGGCCTACGCCGGGGTGCGCCGGACGCTGCGGCATCAGCTGCAGGATTCCCTGGAAACCACTGCGGAGATTCAGGATCACAGCCTGGCCGAGGAAGGCCGCCTGATTCGGGTCCGGAGCGGCCCGGATCACGCCGAGTTCGTCGAGGACATCAACCGTTACGTCGTCCTCCGGGATTCGGCCGGGAGGATCGTCGATGTCAACGTCGACTGGGCCCGGGAAATGCCGTTCGATTCGACCGCCATGCGGGTGGCGCTGGCCGGCGGTCGGTCCCAGGCGTCCCTGGCCTGGAACGGCCAGCAGGTTCTGACCCTGTATCGTCAGGTGCCTCCCGGGAGTCCGCCCGGGACGGCCGTGCTGGAGGTCGGCGCCTCGCTCGCTCCGATGGAGCAGGCCAGCCGCGACATCCTGTACCGGATGGCCGGAACCGTGCTCTTCGGTTCCCTGGTGGTCATGGTGGGAGCGTGGTGGCTCTCGCGATCGGCCATGGCCCCGGTCAAGGCAATTGCGGCGCAGGCCCAGGCCATCCAGGGCAACGTGGACGGGCAGCGCATCACGGCGCACGCGGATGTCCTCGAGCTTCGGGGCCTGATCGAGGTGCTCAACGGTATGCTGTCACGGGTGTCCCGCACCCAGCAGTGGCATCGCCGGATCCTCAACGACCTGGGCCACGACCTGCGCACCCCGATCACCGCCATGCGGACCGGGATGGAG
>DASTEX010000095.1:0-8317 GCA_035709185.1 Gemmatimonadales bacterium | reverse complement strand
TTATGGATTTCTGACCATCATAGCTGACCAGAACCTGGACGAACGCACCGTTCGGGCGGGCCAGTCTGGCACTGTCACTGTTCAATTCGTGGGCTCTTTTTCGACCACACCGTGTCGCATTATGGCACCATAAGTTGTTGTGGAAAACGATGTTACGGCCCGGATCGGTTCCCAACTTGCGTTACGGTGGCTAGCTTCGTCGCATGTCTCTTTACCGGCTAGTCGGACATGACGAGGCGAAGGCGCAGATCAATAGGGCGATCCAGTCCGGGACGATGCCGCAGACGGTATTGATCGTCGGACCGGAAGGAACAGGGAAGCAGAGGTTCGCCTTGTGGGTCGCTCAGCGGTTGCTCTGCGCCAGGCCGGCGGGATCGGAGCCCTGTGGTGAGTGTCCCCCCTGCCGGAAGTTGTCGGGACTGGCGCACCCGGACGTTCACTGGTTTGTGCCGATCCAGCGGCCCAAGGCGGGCGAGCCCGACCGGCAGGTAGAAGAGGCCGCGGAAGCACTGGCCGAGATCATGGAGGAGCGGCGGCAGCGCCCCCTCTGGCTCGAGCCGGACGGAATGTGGGGTCACGGCGTACCCAGTGCCCGGCTGCTGTTGCGAAAGCTGGCACTGACCCCGGTGGAGACAGGACCCAAGGTCTTCATCCTGGGTGACGCCGAGCGGTTGATAGTGCAGGAGGGAGCGGACGCCGCCCCGAACGCGCTGTTAAAGGCCCTGGAAGAGCCGCCGGCCGATACGGTGGTTCTCCTGACGGCGGCGGATCCGCGGCGGCTCCTCCCGACGATCGTGTCGCGGGCCGTGATGCTGCGGCTGGGAAGACTGTCGGACGATGCGGTAGCGGAGTTCCTCGCGGCGCATCTCCAGCCGAAACCCCCGGCCGCAGTCCTGGCCGAGCGGGTGGCCGCGGCGGAAGGATCGATCGGGGCAGCGCTGGCGGAAGATGGGTCGGCGGCAAAGTATCGCGAAGCCGCGGCCGCTGTGGTGAGCGCGGTCGTCGCAGGTGGCAGTGAGCCGTTCGAGCGGGCGTTGCGACAGACCCCGTTCCAGGCGCGCGGTGACTTCACCGCAATGCTCGACGCGCTGGCGGTGCTGCTGAGCGACGCCGCGCGGGAGCAGTCGGGACAGAAGCCCAGGCGGCCGGTCCCGAAGGCCCTCAAGGGCCGCGAGCTGAACGGACTGGCGACGGCGTCGGAGAAGGTGCAGGCGGCCCGGGAGGCCGCGCAGGGCAACGTCAATCCGCAGCTGTTGTTGGCGACGCTGGCCCTGGACCTGGAGGAAGCGCTGTGCGGCTGAGCCATACCGACGATGAGGGCTCGGCCCGCATGGTGGACGTCGGCGAGAAGCCGGTCACCCCGCGCGAAGCAGTGGCCGAAGGACGCGTGGTGATGTCGCCGGAAGCCTTCGCCCTGGTGCGGGACAACGCGGTTGCCAAGGGCGATGTGCTGGCGGTGGCACGGCTGGCGGGGATCGGCGGGGCGAAACGGACAGCGGAGCTGGTTCCGCTCTGTCATACCCTGCCGCTGGATGTGGTGGAGGTGAATGCAGAAGCCGATGCCGGGCTGCCCGGCGTTCGCATAACGGCGAGGGTGAAGGCAACAGCCCGGACCGGCGTAGAGATGGAAGCACTGACGGCGGTATCGGTCGCGTGCCTGACGGTGTACGACATGGTCAAGGCGGTCGACCGGGGGATGCGGATCGAGGGCATCCGGTTGTTGAGCAAGACCGGCGGAGTTCGCGGTGATTGGACCGCGCCGGAATGACTGAACCAGGAGCGATTGTGCTACAGGTTGATCTGAAACCACGTGTCAGGTACCCGGGCTGGGTGAGGATTCTCCTCGCCGAGCTGGGCCCGGTCGTCGTGGCCTCAGTTCTCCTTGGCCTGGCGATCGCGCTGAGCGGATCTCTGGTGGGTGGGCCGCCGGCTCCTCAGGAGCCCCCGCGGCCGGCCACCATCGGGGCGGTCCGGGAAGCGCCCGGGTCGCGGGGCGATCTCACCGCCACCCGGATCATGGTGGAGCGGGCGACGTCGATTCTGGCGTACGCCCACCGCTTCAAGATCAACACCGAGCTCAGCTCGGCGATCTATGATATCGCGGTGGAGGAAGGCATCAGCCCCGAGCTGGCCTATCACCTGGTCAAGGTGGAGAGCGGTTTCCGCCAGGGGGCGGTGAGTCATGCCGGCGCGCTGGGCTACACCCAGGTGCTGCTGCCGACGGCGCGGGGCTACATGCCTAACGTCACCGAGCGCGACCTGTATCAGCGGGACACCAACCTGCGACTCGGGTTTCGCTACCTGCGCGACCTGCTGCGCCGGTTCGACGGCGACCTGACCCTGGCCCTGGTGGCCTACAACCGCGGGCCGACCCGGGTGGCGATGATCAACGCCGCGGGCGGGGATCCCCGCAACGGGTACTCCGACCTGGTGCTGACGGGCGTGCGCGGCGAAGTGCGGGCGATGCCGATCGTGCGCCGGGGAAGCTCGGACTAACTCAAGGACTTAGGACTAACTTCAAGGACTTAGGACTTAGGGCTCAGGACTTAGTAGTACAAGGAAAAGGACCGAGGTTCGAGGGAACCTCGGTCCTTTTGCTTTCGCCCTCATTCCCTTCGCCCTACTACGTCCTAAGTCCTTAGTCCTAAGTCCTTGAGTTATCCCGGGATCTTGAGCCGCTGTCCCGCCCGCAGGCGGCTGGACGACATTCCGTTCTCCTCCATCAGCGCCGCCACCGATACCCCGTAGCGACGGGACAGACTCGACAGCGTCTCGCCTCGCCGGACCACATGCGTTCCGGGGCGTTCCGAAGATCTCGCGACGGCGGTGCTGACGGCGCCCTTGCCCCCCACGATCTTGATCCGCTGACCCACCCGGATCAGGCTGGACCGTCCGAGCCGGTTCCACTGGCGCAGGTTGGCCACGGAAACCCGGTACTTCCGCGCGATGCTGCCCAGGGTTTCGCCCGACCGGACCCGGTGGATCCGGGTGCGGGACTCGTCCGCGTACTCCGCCATCACCCGGGCGCCCGACGACCCGGCCCGCTCCTTCGGCGCCAGGGCGGCGTAGGCTTCGGTGACCTTCGGCTGGGTCCCCGGGGGAAGCCGGATCACGCTGGTGGACCGGGGCGGTGTCGCCCCCCGGAGGTAATGCGGGTTGAGCTCGGCCATCACGGTGAACGGCACGCCGGCCAGCCGGGCCACCACGTCGAGGCCGGTCGTCTCGGTCACGACCAGGGAATCGAGCGGATAGGGCTCGGCCGACGGGATCGGCGGGAAGCCGTAGGCTTCGGGGTTCCGCGCGATCAGCGAAGCGGCGATCAGCTTGGGTACGTAGTCCTTGGTTTCCCGCTTGAGGTACCGGGTGTCAGCCAGCGAGAAGAAGTGCTCGTCAGTGAGGCCATCCTCTTCGTCGTCTTCCGACTCATCCGAACCACCGGGGGCGCTCTTGGCCAGACGGTTGAGGCCGCGGGAGACCCGGCCGGGGCCGGCATTATAGGCGGCCGCTGCCAGGTAATACGAGCCGCCGAACTGCTGCGTGAGCATCGAGAGATACCGGGCCGCGGCGTCGGTCGACTTCACCGGATCGCGCCGCTCGTCCACCCACCGGTCCACCCGCAGCCCCATCCACCGTCCGGTGCCGCGCATGAACTGCCACATCCCCACCGCCCGCGACCGGCTGACCGCACGATTGGAGAAGCCGGACTCGATCAGCCCCAGGTAGACCAGGTCGCTGGGCAGGCCGGCCGCCTGGAAGCGGCTCCGGACCATCGGCTCGTACACCGGCATGCGCTGGAGCCAGACGGCCATCCGGGAGCGAGCCGGACCCTGGAAGAAGTCGAGGTAGTACTTGACCCGCCGGTGTTCGGCGTAGGTCGTCAGGTTCAACGATAGCGCCCGCGACTCGCTGACCTCGTCGAGCAGATCGCCGTTCTGGGTGCCCGGCTCACTCCCGGGGGGAGTAGCCTCGGCCAGCTGATCGAGGACCGCGACGTCGGCCGCGGAATCCTGGGAGAAGCGGCGCTCCAGCAGTGAATCGGAGAGCAGCAACACTCGCGACGGAGCTTCCGGAACCGGCGGATGGGAATCCGCCTGGGGTGGAAGCACCGGACTCGGGCCCGTCGAGGGCCGCGGCGCCGTATCCGGGTTGCGCCCGGGGGCGCAGCCGGCTGCCAGTACGAGAAGCGCAGTAATGCAGGGGAGCGGTCGAACCACGCCGCCTCCATGGAAAACGTGAACGGCTTGAGCGGAGCTGCTTCCCGGTAGATGCCCGGGTAAGCCTCAGCGTTGCGTCAGCTTGTCAGGCGGCCTCTCGCCGGCTGATCAATCGATTGGTGGCGTTCAGCACCGCAACGGCAGCCCCGCGGGCCAGCTTCTCACCGGCGAGACAGGACCCCACCAGTCGAGGACCATCTCCCGAACCGCGCATGGCGAGCGACACGATCACTACGTTCTCGTCAAAGGCCCGCACTGCTTTCACCCCGAGTACTTCGAACGCCTTGTCCTGAACCACCTGAGCCAGCGCATTGAGACAGGCTTGCGCGGCACACCGCAATTCACCGGACGGTGAAGCGATCCCTTCAGCCGTCCCTCGGACCTGGCCCCGCTCCCGCCAGACCAGGACCACCTCGGCCCGGCACCGGCCGTTGGGCAGCCGGTCCAGGCGGAACCGGGCAAACCGGGGCCGTTCTCGGGCCGAAGTAGGGATAGTCGCGCTCATTCAGGTCACCGGACGGCATAACTGCCAACTCCGTGCCGAGCATGACGATGGTTAGCATGGACCAGGGCGCGAGCAGGGCCTTCGCCCGTCACGCCATGCGGCGTATGCCGATACAGCCTGTGACCGGATTGCGAAACGGGCTCAGGAATGTGTCCAGTCCGTGGACAAATGCTATTCCTGAATGCCCTTCCCTTGCGTAATGCCGTGGTCCGGCGGGTCCGGAGGGGTGTCGCTAGTCCCCGGAGAATCCCAGTCCACCGGCCCGGTTTGTATCCAATTCCAGCTGGTCCTGGTTCGGCTCTCCCGGCCGCACGACATCGGACTCGAGGTGAGCCCGCCCGAAATCGTCGGCTTCGACCCGGAGGACCAGCAGCCGGCCATCATCGAGGGTCAGCCGCAGCTGGCGCAGGTCGGTAGTCAACGAGGCGTCAACGATCGTACGACCCCGCACCGCCGCGAGGGTCGCAGCGACGCGGCGAAGATCGGGAAGCGGGACCGAGGTCAGCACCGGGGCCTACGACTTGGCCTCGGCCACGGTCCCGGCGGGCCGCCGGGGGCCCAGCTCGTCGGCCCGGACCAACTGGCGGAACCGCGCCATGAGGTCGCGGGTGACCGGACCGGGCTTCCCCGCCCCGATGGCGCGGCCGTCGAGCGACCGGAGGCCCACGATCTCGCTGGCGGTACCGGTGAGAAACGCCTCATCCGCCGTATAGATATCGTAGCGGTTGAGCATGGTTTCGCGGACCGTGTACCCGGCGTGCTCGGCCAGTTCCATCACGGCGTTCCGGGTGATTCCGACCAGGATGCCCGCGTGGGGCGGCGGGGTCCGCAGGACCCGGCCGTTCACCACGAAGAGATTCTGTCCCGATCCTTCACTCACGTGCCCCGAGGAATCCATCATCAGGACTTCATCGGCGCCGGCGACGTTGCCCTCGAGCTTGGCCAGGACGTGCGGCAGATAGTTGAGCGACTTGACCCGGGGAGACAGCGATTCGCGGTGCGGTATGGGCGTCGCGGCGGTAACGCAGGCGAGGCCTTTGTCGTAGCGGTCTTCCGACCAGATCCGGATGGTATCGACGATGACCATGACGGTGGGCCGGGCGCAGTTGCGGGCGTCGATACCGAGATCGCCGACCCCGCGCGTGACCAGGGGACGGATGTAGGCTTCGCGCAGGCCCGACCGCTCCAGGCCTTCTTCCACGATGGCGGTGAAGTCACCCTTCGCCAGCCCGATGTCCAGATTGATCGCCTTGGCCGACGCGTACAGCCGGTCCATGTGCTCCGCCAGCCGGAAGATCTTCCCGCTGTACGAGCGAATGCCCTCGAAGACGCCATCGCCGTACAGCAGGCCGTGATCGAAGACCGAAATCTTCGCGGTCTCCCGGTCCAGCCATTCGCCGTCGAGCCAGATCGTGGTCATGAGTTTCCGAGTCCTGAGGAACTGTCTGGAAAGCTATCTCTATTGGTCACGGGTCACTAGTCGCCAGCTGACAGCTATCAGCTATCAGCTGTCAGCCGCACGGGCCGGTTCGGTGCCATCGATCCGTCGCTCGTGGCGAAGCGGCTTTCCCAATTGCAGAAACCGGGGATGTCGCTCCTCAACCAATAGCCCCCTGCAAATGAAGCGGCGAGGTGGCGCGGAGGAGACTAACCACTGACAGCTGACGGCTGACAGCCGAGAATGAGGGCGCTGGGTCTCGAACCCAGAACCTACGGGTTAAAAGCCCGTTGCTCTACCAATTGAGCTACGCCCCCTCATTCCGCAATCCGAAAAATAGCCCGGTCGGAAGGATCAATCGAGTGCATATTGCAGAGTGCAGAGTGCAGAAGTGTCGGCCGGACCGGACAGGTGGGGCTGGTGGGGTACTTCTGCATTCTGCACTCTGCACTCTGCAATCGGTCATTTCTCAACGTTCACAAGGTCACGAATTCCCCGGCTCTCGACATTCCCGCGAGGACTCGTGCCAGTGGCGGCGGCGGCATGGTCAGTTTGCGGGTAGCGAGATCCAGCCACCCGAGGACGCTCACGAGCTGGGCCACCTTCTCCTCGACCCGGAAGAACTCGTTCCGGATCCGGCAGCGCCGGAAGTCGGGCGTGCTTCCGAGCAGGACGACATTCACCCGCACTTCCTCGAGCAGCAGCAATTCCCGGCTGTAGTCGAGCTCGTCCCGGAGGACCACCGGTCCCACGCCGAGCCGGGTGAACTCGGCCGGAGCGAAGCCGCTGGCGGCGAAGAACATCATGCGGGTGTCGGTCGCGAAGTCGAGGTAGGCGGAGTTACGGACGTGGCCGTTGAGGTCGGCCTGGCCCCAGCCGATGACGAAGCGCCGTTCGAAGCCGGAAGCGGAGCCGGTCACAGCGCCAGACTGGTCTGCGCAACCGGGGCGAAGGAGCGCCGATGGTGGATGCAGGGTCCGGTGAGATCGATAGCCGCGAGGTGATCGGGGGTGCCGTATCCCATGTTGGTCTCCCAGCCATAGCCGGGATGACGCCGGGCCAGCCTTTGCATCAGCCGGTCGCGCACCACCTTCGCCACCACGCCCGCCGCCGCAATGGAATAGCAGAGCGCATCGCCGTCGACCACGGCCTGGTGTTCCATCCCGATTTCGGGTAGCGGAAGGCCGTCGATCACGACAGCGATCCGGAAATGCCGGCCGTCGAGCCGCTCGCCCCGGCGCAGGCCCAGCGCCCGGGAAAGTGCCCGGCGCATGGCGATGGCGGTCGCCACCCGGATGTTGACGCGATCGATGACTTTGACCGAGGCCGCCCCCACCCCGACCACGGCCGCCCGCCGTTCGATCACGGCCGCCAGGGCTTCCCGCCGCTTGGCCGTCAGCACCTTGCTGTCTCTGAGCCTCAATATGCGCCCCGCGTGTGGCGGGAAGGCAACGGCGGCGGCAACGACCGGTCCGGCCAGGGGACCACGGCCGACTTCATCGACCCCGACCAGAAGTCGACCGGACTCCCAGGCCAGCCGCTCGCGGGTGATGCTCGGTGGCTTCATCCGGTTAAAAAACTGCCATCTTACGCAAATCAGGGTTCATTAGTAGCGTAGTCGTCGTAGTTGCCAAGCCTTCCACCAAGCTAACGAGCCCTCGGAGTCCCGGGGCACAGCGTGACTCGCAGAAAGAAAGTCGAGGAGGTGCTCGGCTTGAGTTGCATTTGGTGTCGCCGAGTCCGTGTCGTTTCCACAACGGGAATGCATGTCGGAGTGACACGATCAGACACTGGATCGAAGCGCATAGTTAAGTCTGAGGCTGAAAATTGAGGGTGAAGCAGTTGGTCTGGACTTTGATGAAACCCGAAATCGCAATTCCCAAATCGACAGGTTCGCGTCGGCCGGCGTTCTGAAGACCTGAATCCGGCAGACGTTTCTTGGCTCTCGACTTCCCGGTTGGGAGCCCCGCCGTCCCGGCGGATTTGTGGTTCCAATCTCACCCTTCTCCCGGGGGAGTGGCACCCATGCATAGCCTGTCGGCCTCATTTCGCAATCTCGGTGTCGCGGGACTGTCGTTTTTACTGGTTCCATTGGTGTCGGCCTCTGCCCAGAACGCGGTGGTTCGCGGTACCGTGACCTCGGCGGATAACCGGCAACCC